>CAZVWF010000111.1:2561-6651 GCA_964630795.1 uncultured Woeseia sp.
TTTCAGTATTCGCGCATGGCCGTGATTGGCAATCTTTCCGAGGTGGCGCGTTTGCCGTATCGAAACATCAAGAAGGACCTGGAGGATCCAAACGGTGAGTCCCTGGCCAAATACATCGGAATGTCCGACAGTGAATTCGCATCGCGCGCGCTTGCAGAATGGATTCCATCAATCGAATCCCGACAGGGATTCAAGGTGCTGGATCTCTTTTACTGGGAACAGAGAATCGGCCGATGGCTGGCTGCTAACTGCGTCGAATTTGACCTCGGTTGGAAGGACATCCTGGTGCCCTTCAACATTCGGTCTCTGCTGACAGACCTTCTGGCCTGTGACCAGACCCACCGGGATAATCTGAAGCCGCACCTGTATCGCGAGGCGATAGACGACCTGTGGCCCGAAGTGCTGCAACAGCCGGTCAATCCGAAACCTCGTCCCGGCTTGAAGACCAGGATCAAAAAGCGATTGAAACGATTATTTCGCTGATTGCAGGTAGTTTTGTTCGCCCAGTTTTTCGAGCAGGGACAACTCTGTTTCGAGCCAGTCGACATGCTCTTCTTCCGACTTCAGGATTCGATCGAACAGGTCGCGTGTCACATAGTCTTTATGAGCTTCGCAATAGGCGATGCCGGCCCGCAAGTCGGGGATGGCGTCTAGCTCCAGGTCGAGATCACATTGCAACATCTCGGGAATGTCTTCGCCGATTCTGACTTTACCGAGATCCTGTACGTTGGGCAGCCCTTCGAGGAACAGGATTCTCTCGATGATCTCGTCAGCATGTTTCATTTCGTCGATTGATTCTTCGTACTCTTTGTCGCCGAGCGATTCAAATCCCCAGTCTTTCATCATCCGCGAATGCAGGAAATATTGATTGATCGCCGTGAGTTCGTTTTTCAATACGCGATTTAGATGTTCGATGACAGTTGCGTCGCCCTGCATGGTTGTTTCTCCAAATGAATGATTCGCCGGGTATGCGAACGTCGATTGTAGTGATCACGCGGGCATAAAAAAACCGGCAATTGCCGGCAAAAACCTGAATGAGATGCGTTCTCAGGCGGAGGAGGGAACGTACAAAACCGGGCCCGCATCTGTCGTATTGGCTTTGTCGAGCACGTCCTGTGCAGCGCCGGCGCACTTGCCGCATCCGGTGGCCACGCCGAGGTTCTGCTGCAGCGCAAACAGGTTGTCCGCACCGCGCGCCGCCGCCCGGCGAATTTGTTTGTCAGTGACCGATTTGCAGATGCAGACGTACATATTTCAGTGACTTATCGAACTTTTGATTATTCAAACCGAAATGAGAATGATTGTCAATAGCATTACGTTCAATGGCTGCCGCCTTTTGGACGGTGTGAGGCTGATGAATGCGCAGGCATTGAGCCCCGCCATCAGAGATCGAAAGTCACACCAATGTAGGCAGTTCGTTCCAGTCCCGGTCGTAAACCCGCAGGGCGCCGGGAGGCGACATAAACTTCATCAAACAGGTTGTCGACTTTGAGGTAGGTCGACATCGTGTCGGAAACACGCCAGCGCGCAATGATGTCCCAGACTACATGCGAATCGATCGCATCGTCGGGGTCGACAGGGCCCTGTCCGGCTGTCGCGCGCATCCGGCCGACATAGGTGGCGGACAGGTCCGCACCCCATCGGTCATGATGCAGTCCACCCGCTACCCGAAGCTGGTGTTCCGGAATGTAGGGTAGCTGGTCGCCCGCCAGAACGTTGCCCCAGGGATCGAATCCCGATTCGAAGCCGCTCTGAAATTCAGCCTCGCTCGTCCAGGTGTATTGCATTTGCAGCGGCAGATCGAAATCACCCGCTGAAGCGGTCAGGGCGCCGCTCAATTCCATGCCCTGGACAATCACTTCGCCACCATCGAACTGGTCGCCAATCTGACCGTCGCCGCCTGTTGACGAGGTCACGGTACCGACGAGATTGTCATAGTCATTCATGAAGTAGATGGCTTCGAACTGCGTTTCGCCATTGGCATAACGTGTTCCCACTTCAAAGTTGATGCTGTCTTCTTCGCTGGCGCTGCTGCCGGGTGCCGGCGGATTGAATCCTTTGTGTACACCGGCAAGCAATTTCCACCGATCGCTGACGTCGTACAGTGCACCGAAACCGGGAATGACCACTGAAACAGAATTCCGACGAACGCGGCTTGGTCCCTGGCTGCGGCCCGGATCGGCTGTGGAGAAGTCCAGGCGTTGCATATCGATATCTTCGAATCTTGCACCCGGTGTGAGCGTCCACCTTTTCATGCGGATTTCAGAGTCGACAAAATAGGAGACTGCCTCGGCGCTGCTGACCCGATTCGTTTTCGACCCGGGTGCGCCTTCACTGGTCAGTACCAGCAACCCGCTTTCCATGCGAAATCCGTCTTCTTTCTGCAGGCGGTCTTCTTCGTCTTCGTGCCATCGAATGCCGGCGGTAATTGCCAGGTCTGTATTGCCCCATTCCAGGTCCCAGCTCACTTTTGCCTGCAGGCCCTGCGAATAGTAAGAACGATTGTTGTGCCGCTTGACGATCGCATCGTCGGGACTGTCGATCGAACCGGTCAGGTAACCGAATTCCGCTGCGTAGGTTTGCGGGTCGTTGAGTACGGAGCTGATACCGGTACCGTTGACGGATTGCAGCTTGAACCAGTTGCGCTGGAAATTGTTGCGATAGACCGTGACTTCAGATCGCCAGTTACTGTCCGTGCTGAGCAGGTAGCTCAGCTGCAGTTGGTCATGATCGCTGATAAATACGTCGCCCGCCGTAGCTGCATAGCGACGGTTCGGGTCAGCCCAGAAATCCTCTTCCGTAAGGCCGAGATAGGTTTCGTCGGAGACCTGGTCGGTGTGGCCAACTTTAAAACGCAGACTTTGATCCAGTCGCGCCGCAGGATCGGAATCAAACTGTAACTTGATCATGTAGTCATCAATATCGAAGCCGGTGGGGCCGAGGTCGATACCGGTCGGCCCGTCGATGCGTTTGAACCCATCACTCTCCGATTGCACCGTTTCAACGAGCCAGGAAAAGCGCTGACCGCGGTCTCCCAGATGCGCATGTACGTCGAGAGCCCGGTTTTCACCAATCCGAAAGTCTGCATGTCCGGCAAAGTCCTCGGGGATTGGTGTCGATAGCATGTTGACCGCGCCGCCTGTCGTTTTCGGTCCGACGGCCACCGAAGCGGGTCCTTTCAGAACCTCGAGAGCGTGCATGCGCCGCTGCGTTGGAAAATAGTAAGCAGACGGTGCCGCATAAGGGGCGGGCGCAATCAGGATGCCGTCCTCGAGAAGGGCCACCCGGGCGCTGCGATCCAGCCCTGAGCCGCGAATACCGATGTTCGGTCGCAATCCGAAGCCGTCCTCTTCCTGCAGGTAGACGCCGGGGACGCGTCGAAGGACACGCATCACGTCGCTTTGCAGAAAAAGGCGTAAATCCTCTTTTGCGAGTACGTGCGCCGAACCCGGCACGTCAGACGGGCTTCGGCGGTGGCCGATAATCGTGACCTCATCCAAAAGCTCGGTTTTGGCCGTGGTGTCCTCACTCTGCGCGGCGACAGAGACGGGGAGGGCCACGATCGCAAGAAGGGTAGCGCCCAGTATTCTCCTGAGCCTGTGCGGGTGGTACATCAGGTATTTCCGTACATTATCTGGCTTCCGATGGGCGAACCCTATCGCAAATGGGAATGATTCGCAATTGCATTAAGTAAGGAAAACTACCTATGCCGACAATAAGTGAACCAGTACCGGAATACGTTGTGCTCAATACCCTGCAAAGTTCTGCCCGGACATGGCAACATGGCCCGCCCGGATGAGATATCGGGAAGGTCAGGGAAATGCTTGGGGCGTAGCCATTGAGCCAGGACAATCGAAAACTATTGATCGTCGAGGACGATCCAGGTCTGCTGTCGCAGCTGAAGTGGTGCTTTGAAGCCTACGATGTCGTGACGGCCGAAGACCGTAGTTCGGCTATCAACGAACTGCGCCGGCACGAACCCACGGTCGTGCTGCAGGACCTGGGCTTGCCACCAAACCCGGAAGGAGTGGACGAGGGTCTGGCAACGCTTCAGGAACTCCTGAAACTTTCTCCGCACACCAAGATCATC
>CAZVWF010000112.1:0-6446 GCA_964630795.1 uncultured Woeseia sp.
TCAATAATCGCAATGGGTGTATTAACTTTAATGGACTGTGTCCCTTCTTCAAAAGTTTCGAGGGGGGGCGGCTGATCTGCCTGGCCGATCAATAGCGCAGTCCGGCCTCCGGCCGTCGAAAAGTCACGCACGCTGACCTGGCGTTCCAGGAGTCGCGTCAGGTTTTCACCATCGCTTCCGACGGCGGCGAAATGGTCCTGGCCGCTGTCCTGCAATCGGAAGTAGATGGTATCGCCGTCATCCGAATAGTCCGGGCTGGAGACATTGCGGTCCAGGTTCGGCGTCAGGATATTGCGCTCGTCCCTGCCGACGCGTGTCGACGCGAGATAGCGTGTCGGCGTCAGGGCGGAACCACCAATGTCGTATCCCGTGGATGTAACGTAAGCGATGCTTTCGCCATCGGGCGACCAGGCAGGGGAGTAATCGCGGCCTTCATTGGTCGTGACCCGGGTAAGCTCATGATCGTTGTCATCGACGTTGACAATCCAGATATCGGTTCCCCAGTGCAGGTCAGGATCAGCCGAGCGATCGCTGACAAAGGCAATCGACTTGCCATCCGGGCTCCAGACCGGGTCGGAATCGTCATAGTCTCCGAACGTGACCTGGACGGGATCGTCGTTACCTGGCGTGTATACGTAAATGTGACGGCGGCGATTGTCGAGATAGCCAACATAGTCCTGCTTGAACTGCATGCGCGTAATGACATGAGGTTGCGGCTTGTCGTCATTTTCGTCGTCGTCGTCCAGTAGTTCGGGTTTCTGATCCTGGATCGTCAGCAGCAGGCGGCTGCCGTCGGGCGACCAACCGTAACCGGAAATGCCCTGTTCGATATGGGTTACCTGGACGGCTTCGCCGCCCACCCGGTTCAGATTCCAGACCTGGGTTTTCGCGTCCTCACCTTTTGAAGCCTGGAAGGACAGGTACTTGTTGTCGGGACTCCATGTCGGATTGCTGGCCGAGTAATCTGTACCTGTCATCGGGACAGGCTCTCCGCCCGAGGTCGATACCATCCAGATGCGGGTATTCGACTTGTCCTCCTCCAGGTCGTTGCCGCGCACCGTGTAAGCGACCCACTGACCGTCCGGGCTCACTTCCGGACTACCGACAGACTTGAGTGATAGCAGATCGTCAATGGTGATCGACCGGTCCTGTGCGGTCGCAAATGCCGGCACCAGCCAAATCAATGTAATAAAGGACGAAATTCGTGCCCGGAACATGTCGTTATCCCCCTGGATATTGTGCCCGTTAGTGTACGCTTCCCCAGATCGCTTCTGCGGTCTTGACGACCAGTTCCAGCTTTCGCATCTGTTCATCGACGGTTAGCCTGTTGCCTTCTTCCGTGGAGGCGAAGCCGCACTGCGGCGCGATGCCGAGCTGGTCAATATCGGCATACTTCGATGCCTCGTCGAAGCGACGCTTCAGGTCATCGATGGATTCCAGCTCGGGGGTTTTAGTGGTAATGAAGCCGGGCAGGACACGCTTGTCGCCTTTTGGCAAAAGCCTCAAGGGTTCCAGGCCGCCGGCCCGTTCGGAATCGTATTCCATGAAGTAGACATCGATACCCGTCTGGTTGAATACCGCATCGGCGGCGGGGTCATAGGCGCCTTCGGCAGCCCAGGTCGACTGGAAGTTGCCGCGACAAAGATGCATGGCAATGATCATGTCATCCGGGCGGTTCTCGATGGCTTTGTGCATCGTCTCTGCATACTTCGAGATCAACCAGTCCGGGTCCGTTCCCTGTGATGCTTTTTCCTCGCGATGCTTTGGATCGCAAAGATAGGCAAAGAAGATGTCGTCCATTTGCAGGTATCGGCAGCCCGCGTCATAGAACGCGCTGACCGCTTTTTTGTACGTCTTGGCGAGGTCGTCGAACAGGACATCGATGTCTTCATATGCGGGTGGTGCGATGTCGTCCGCTGCAGTACGGAAATGGCAGGCACTGGGTCCGGGAATCGAAATCTTGGGCTGTACATTCGATACCGACGCCAGGTAACGGAAGTGATCGAGCATCGGGTGGTCATCGGGAAAATCGAGACGCCTGGTGATCGTCGGGAAAACAGGGCGAAGATTGACACCGTGAAATTGCACGCCGGTATCCCGCTCGACCAGGTCGAGTCCGGTCAATGCACCCATGAAATCGTAGTGCCAGAAGGAGCGGCGCATTTCCCCATCGGTCACCGCCTGCAGGCCGACACTCTCTTGTAGTGCAACCATGTCACTGACGGCGGCATTCTCAATTTTTCTGAGCTCGTCGCAGGTCGAAAAACCGCCCGGGCCCAGTTTTTCGGCGTGATACCGGATCCGCGCCTCATGGACATTGTCAGGGCGTAGCAGGCTGCCGACATGATCAGCGCGGTAAGGGGCTTTGGCGGTCATCTAATTCTTTTTCTTTGCTCGTCAATGCATGTGAAAGCGTGCGGCAATTTCGTGCGCGGCCATGGGGCGCTTACACAGCACTTCCCCGGGCCATGGTACTCCGGAATCGAGTGAAATTCAGGTGCGGGCCGATCGACTACCGGACTGCAATGGCCTGCATTTCGAAACGCAGGCCAAACAACAAGGGGCCGGAGCCGATAAACGCACGTGCTGGTAAATCACCCTCGAAGTAGGAGCGATAGACCTCGTTGAAGTCGTTGTATAGCGAGAGGTCCGGACTGTAGATCGTGACCGAAACGAGATCGTCCAGCGTCATGTCGGCCAGCGCCAGGGTTTCCTTGAAGTTTTCCATCATCAGCCGGGCCTCGTCCCTGGGGTCCTCCGGCGCTGACATCGTGGATACGTCCAGTCCGCCATTGCCCGAGAGATAAAGTGTGTCGCCGACCAGAACGGCGTCGCTGAACGGCAAATCGAGCGCTGCCATTTGGGATGACTGGAAGAACTGGCGCTCTGTACGGGCGTCCTCGGCGAGTCCTACCGAAACGGCTGCGATGAGAGCGACTGAAAGAAGTAATACGTTGCGATTGTTCATTGTTCCCTCCGGAAGGTATTGCGTGTTGACTTGTATAGCATTAATTGCAGACCTGTGACGCCGAGCCAGGCGTGTAGCGACGATGGGATCGGTCGGTATTCACAATCTGGTCGCCGATCGTGGCGATGGCTGATGGCCTGTCCCTCATCACGTTGATCGGATGGCGCGCATACCGCTATCAACCTGGATTGCCTGATGCACTTTTCCGGGCGAGAGGTATATGGCGAGGACGGTTATCCGTTTGCGGTCTTGCAGACGGTTGCACGAATCTCGGTCTGTACGTGTTCTTCAACCGTCAGCTTGCCTGTCTTTCCTTCGGGTTCGCCCCAAAGAATAGATACCTCGTCGCCATAGTCCGCGGCCGATTCCTCGAGAATGCCTATAGAGAACCAGCTGTCCGCATTGGCCGTGTACGCGGCGTAGACAGACAGGCCGATCTGCGTACTGTTTCGAGAAACCGCGTCGTACGGGATGGTTGCATAGTGAGCAGCCGGCCACTCCAGGTATTTATGGCGGTCGCCCGGGCTGAGCCAGGAATTGTGGACTTTCAGGACATCGTCGGGATGCCAGCGTAGCCAGACCTTTCGGCGATGTGGCTGATCCTTTTTAGTCAGCAGCGCTTCGCGACCGGTAAAGTTGCCGTCCCAGTGAATCAGGCGGTGATATCCGATGTCCCACGGGTCAAGGTAATAGTCTTCGACATTCTCACCAATGAAGCTGCCACCGATTGAAAGCATTCCCTCGAAGCCGTGTGCGGGAAGCCACTCCCGGAACGGCTTCATCTCATCACCGGTATAAATCGCCGGCATAACGGACCCCACCCATCCGGAGTAGGGGCCGGCAGTGGAATAGGTGCGGCCACCCCCGCGTTTCATATCGAATGACTCACCGGCTTCCAGCAATGCGGCGAGGACGGCGTCTCGTTGTTCGAAGGGACCCCAGAACTCCATGCCGGGAGCGCCGGCCATACCGTGTCGCAGTGCGGTGACTTTGTGTCCGGCAATGTCAAACTCGCACATGCCGAAGAAGCGCGTCCCGGGAAGCGGTCCGCCATTGAGTTTTTCGAGAATGGAAAAAGCGGCCGGTCCCTGCAGCTGGAATCGATAGGTGAGGCGTTCATCGCCACCGTCAGGTGTTCGCTCATCGCGCACAATATTGACGTCGTAGTCGCCGGTCTCCGCAACGAAGCAGACCCGGTTTCCCGCCGCAGGTTTGCCAACAACGTTAACTGTCCCGTCCGGTAAGTGAAAAGCAATGGCATCACCAATCAAATCGCCGTCTGAATTGCAGGCGACGAACTGGGCAGCCGTCATCAGACCGAAGTTCGAATAGTTGTTAATCGAGATATCAGACAGAAGCCGGATCTTGTCGGGGCCGCTGACGTAGACATCGAGCATGTGAAACGACTGTTCAAAAAGCACGGCGGACCTTGACCAGGCCAATTGCTCGTCGCGCCAGTTGGTGTGTTCGTCGGGAACCGGAAAAACATAAAACCCCGTGGGGGAGTTTCGAAGGGCGTCGACCAGGTTAGGTTCGCCCGCGAATTTTTCTTCCAGGGATTGCATTGTCATCATGCCATTTTTGCGATTGGCGAGCCTTGAGTCAAAGTGGCGGGTATTCGCCGTGTACCCAAAACCGGCTGCTCAACTGCTGGGGCCGGGTAAAATATGAGGGGTCGTTCGTCACCCATGTTCCCGTTTCGTCAGTGGGGATTACCGAGGATCCTCTTTCGTGAACAAGGTAGACGCTGCGCGCTTCCCGGTATCGCGAGACAGGGAGCATCGCTTGCCCTCGATCCAGCGAGTTTCCGGCCGCTTATGCGGGTCGCTGAAATATCATCAGTGTAGCTGTCGAGTGAGCGCCCGGTCTGGGTTAGGATAAGGTTTGATATCCCTTTTCCTGGAACTACCCAAGCAAGCGTATGGAAGCACTCTGGATCGGCGCCGCCTTTGTCCTGGGTCTGCTCGGTCGCCAAATCGGCCTGCCTCCTTTGGCTGGCTACCTCGCAGCCGGGTTTGTATTACACGCTTTCGGTTTTGAAAGCGGGCCGACCCTCGCTGCGGTCGCCCATATTGGTGTGTTGCTGCTCTTATTCAGCGTTGGGCTCAAGCTGGACCTGCGCAGCCTGTTTCATCAAAGCATTCTTGGCACCGCCTTGCTGCACATTTCCATTACCGGCGGTCTGCTCGGGTTTGTTCTTTTCGCGTCGACCGACCTCAACTGGTACGGCGCGTTATTCCTCGCTGTCACCCTTGGATTCTCGAGCACAGTGCTGGCTGCAAAAGCCCTCGAAGACCGGCGTGAAATTCGGGCTTTTCATGGACGCATAACGATCGGGGTACTCATCGTCCAGGACCTAATCGCCGTAGGAATATTGAGTTTCTCAGGCGGTTATGCGCCGAGCCCGTTAGCGTTGTTGCTGTTGGGGCTGCCTTTGCTTCGTCCGCTGTTGCATCGGGTCCTCGAGCTTAGCGGCCACGATGAGTTGCTTGTCCTGTTTGGTTTGCTCCTGGCGTTGGTCGGTGGCGCCGCGTTCGAGCAAGTGGGTTTGAGCTCGGAACTGGGCGCATTGGTTCTGGGCGGACTGCTGTCCGGTCATAGCAAGGCCATTGAACTGTTCAAATCCCTGTGGGGCTTGAAAGAGGTGTTTCTGGCGGGTTTCTTCCTGCATATCAGTCTGACAGGCTGGCCGGACGAAACAGGCCTGCTTTACCTGGCGCTGCTCATGCTGCTTTTGCCGCTCAAGTCCATCCTGTTTTTCTTTTTGTTATTGGCCTTCAAGCTCCGGTCGCGTAGCGCGTTCCTGGTCTCCCTTGGACTGTCGAGCTATAGCGAATTCGCGCTAATCTGCATTCCGGTGGGCATCGCGGCTGGCTGGGTGACACCGGACTGGGCGGTGATACTGGCCCTGGCCATCACGCTGTCGTTCATGGTGGCAGCGCCAATCAATCGCATGGCTCATCGCGTTTACGCAAGCCTGGAACCGAGCTTGCTTCCCCTCCAGACCACTAAACGTCATCCGGACGAGCAACCCCTGCTGCTTGGAAAGTCGCATTTCGTGATGCTAGGGATGGGTCGTTCAGGGACAGCTGCGTACGACTTTCTGTCGAGACAAGGGAAGCGGGTGGTTGGCCTGGAGTCGGATCCCACGAAAGTGGCATTGCACCGAAAGGCCGGGCGGCGAGTGATGTTTGCCGACGGTGAGGACCCGGGGCTGTGGCACCAACTGGTGCTCGACGATGTTCAGGCAGTGATGATGACCATGCCTGATGTGCCGACCGTGAGCGTGTCGGCTATGCAGCTACGCAGGCACGGATTCACTGGATTGATCGGGGCAACATGCCGACATCACGATGAGGACCAGTCGCTCCTCGATGCAGGCGTCGATATGACCATGCTGACTTATGAAGAATCAGGCGTGGGGCTGGCCGAACTTGTCGTCGAAGCGATGAAAAAAACGCAGCCAGAATGATTTAAT
>CAZVWF010000113.1:0-6334 GCA_964630795.1 uncultured Woeseia sp.
AGTTCGACGCACTCGTCGCAAATGAAGACGGACGGGCCCGCAATCAGCTTGCGAACTTCGTGCTGGCTCTTGCCGCAAAAAGAACAATAGAGGAGTTTGCCGTCCTCGTTCTTACCGCGGGAGTCATCGCTCATGCCGGATATGCCTCTTCAAACAAAAATCAGTCTCTTACAACTGTCTGTGTATATAACACGGGCACTTTAAGCGTGCAAAGTGCCATGTCTCATATATGCACTAACCAGTCTTAAATCACTGATTTTACTCAGATTCATCCGCATCAGAGGCCGACATTTCGGCACGATTACCCAAGACGGTGTCAATCAGACCATATTTGACCGCGGCCTCCGCGCTCATGAAATTATCGCGCTCCAGGTCCTTTTCGATGGTCTTGACCGGTTGCCCGGTGTTTTCGGCCATGATCTCGTTCAGGCGCCGCTTCAGTTCGAGCACCTCGCGCGCATGGATATCGATGTCGGTCGCCTGCCCCTGGAAACCGGCACTGGGCTGGTGAACCATCACCCGGGAATGCGGCAGCGCGTAGCGCTTGCCTTTGGCGCCACCGCCCAGCAGCAAAGCGCCCATGCTCGCCGCCTGGCCCACACAGATCGTCGATACGTCGGGATTGACGAACTGCATCGTGTCATAGATGGACAATCCGGCGGTCACCGAGCCACCCGGTGAATTTATGTAAAGCTGGATGTCCTTTTCCGGATTTTCAGACTCGAGATACATAAGCTGCGCGACAATCAAGTTTGCCATCTGGTCTTCGACCGGACCCACGATAAATATCAGTCGGTCCTTTAGCAGTCGCGAGTAAATATCGTAGGCGCGTTCGCCTCTCGCAGTTTGTTCGACCACCATCGGGACGAGATTCAGTGCCTTCGCGCTCATTGCATTTCCTGTTGTCATCGTTCTTAAGGACCCGGGTTACTCACCAGTCTGCCGACTCGCGCCTAACCTTGAGGCTTCATGTATTCCTGGAAGCTGTATTCTTTCGTTTTCTTGCTGCCGTTTTCAGTGATCCAGTCGACAGCTTGGTCCTCCAGCACCATGGGTTCGATCTGCGACATGACCTGCGGATTGCCGAGGTATGTCTGCACCATTTCGTCGGCATTCTCGTAACCCGCGCATAACTGTTCGACACGCTCCTTAACCTTCCCGGCATCCGCTTCGATGTCGTTGTCATCGATGAGCTGACGAATGAGAAGACTCAGCCGAACACGCTTTTCGGCGTTTTCGGAGAAATTTTCGATCGGTGGCGCCTGGTCGTGATCCTCGATGCCGAACTGGCGCATCGCTTCGTGCTGCATGGAATGCGCCTCCTCGTGGATAAGTGCCTTGGGCACCTCGACCGGATTGGCCTCAAGCAGGCCCGACATCGCCTGTTCCCGAAGATCAGCTCGAACCCTCTCCTCGAGTTCGCGCGACATATTGTCCTGAACATCGTCCCGCAACTTGGCGAGTCCGCCGTCCTCGACCCCGTAGGCTTCCGCCAGCGAATCATCCAGCGGCGGCAATTCCTGTTCTTCAACCCGGTGCACCTTGATGTCGAAATCAACTTTCTTGCCTGCGAGATCTTCCGCCTGGTAGTCCTTCGGAAATTTCACCTTGAAGGCCTTCTCGTCACCGGCGCTCACGTCAAACAGCGCTTTTTCGAAATCCGGCAACATCTGACCTTCACCGAGGACCACAGGCACCTCCGTACCGGTCCCGCCGGGGAAAGATTCGCCTTTCAGTTTACCCTCGAAATCAACCACGACACGGTCGCCTTCCGCCGACGTGCGATCCACTTCTTTCCAGTCCGCCTTCTGACGGCGCAAGTTCTCGATCATTTCATCGCAATCTTCGTCCCGGATATCGATTTCCGGAACCGTGACCTCGATCTGGTCGATGCCGGTGAGCGAGACCTCAGGCAGCACCTCGAAGGTGGCCGTATAGGCAAAACTGTCCGCTGACGAAGTGACGTCAGGCTCAATCTGGGGCTGCGCGACCGGATTCAGGTTTTCCTGCTGCACGGCCTCGCGATAGCTCGTCCCCATGAGCTCCGACAGCACCTCCTGGCGAACCTGGGAGCCGTAATGCCGCTTGACGACATTTGCCGGCACCTTGCCCGGGCGAAAGCCCTTGATCTTGGCCGTCCGGCCGACCCGCTTAAGCCGGGTTTCGATTTCTTTTTCAATGCGATCGGCGGGCAACTCCACACGCATGCGGCGTTCGAGTGTCCCCGTCGTTTCGATTGTGACCTGCATAATCCTGCGTCCTGTCCCGGGCCCGGTGTGCTTATCCACCGGCTGTAAGCCCATTTGATTCTATTAATTTAAAGAGATGCGTTCCCAGGGAAACCTGGTGCGAAAGGAGAGACTCGAACTCTCACGGGTTGCCCCACTGGATCCTAAATCCAGCGCGTCTACCAATTCCGCCACTTTCGCCGTGTAGTCCGCCGCTCTCACTCAAGCCGCGTAGTATACCGCGATTTGCCCGTTGCGGAATCCGGCATTTCGGCATTGATCAGGGCGCCAAATCAGGGTGGAATACGAGATACGATGAACGATGACAAGCATGATCCGATGACCGGCGGTGTCGAAGTCGCCGACCTCCGGCGACCGGCCTCGGGCCAGACGCTGGAGCGTGACGACCTGGCGGACAACCCGATTCAACAGTTTGAAACATGGCTCAGGGACGCCTGCGCGTCGGAAGCCCTGGATCCAAACGCGATGAGCGTCTCGACGGTCGGCGATGACGGCCGCCCCTCCTGCAGGATGGTTCTTCTCAAATATTACGACGAGAAAGGCTTCGTCTTCTTTACCCATCACGAGAGCAAAAAGGCGACACAGATTGCCGAGAACGACAACGTGGCCCTGTTGTTTTTCTGGCCGACCCTGGGGCGCCAGATTGGTATTCGCGGCGCCGCCAGCAGGATTTCGAAGGCCGACACGCTCAAGTACTTCGCCACGCGACCACGAGGGAGCCAGGTCGGCGCCTGGGTTTCCGCCCAAAGCAGCATCATCTCGTCACGATCGATGCTGGAAACGAGATATGCCGAGATCAAGCGAAAATTCTCCGACGGTGAAGTGCTCCTGCCCTCATTTTGGGGGGGGTACCGCGTTACACCCGAATCCATCGAATTCTGGCAAAGTCGCACCAATCGTTTGCATGACCGTTTTCTGTATCAACGGGACGACAGCGACTGGCGTATCGATCGCCTGTCTCCCTGAAAAAGCGGTCAGTCTCCCCGGGGACGCTCACACCGCAGGATGCTTATTGTTAGCGGCCCTGTGTTCATTGCTGGTTGCGGCACCGAAGATGCCATACCGCTGCAGGTAGAAGGCCTATGGCAGGAAACCAGGCTCGCGCATCGCCACCAGCCGGGAACCAGGCAACGCACCACGCCTCGGTATTAATTGGCAGCCGCTCTGTCTGTGTCCGGCACGATCATTTGGCTCGGTGCCAGGTGCAACCAGCTAATCGCTATGCTCGAATACGTACCGACGCGATAGTGTGAAGTTAACGAACATACCGGCAATACTGCCCGCAGCAACGCCAAGCACGGGCCATGTCTGCACAAGTGCCAATTGCCACACGAGCCCCGCATAGGTTCCGTAGTTAATCAGACCACCGACCAGGTTGACTGACGCAAACCGGGCCCATTGGCCGACCAGGCCTGCATTCCCGTCACGAAACGTAAAGACCCGATTCAGCAACCAGGTACACGTAACCGCACAAAGGAACGAGACGGCACGTGCACTGTAGAAGCCGAATTCCTGGCTCAGCACATAGAGCAGGACACCGGCATCGACGACGAAACCGATTGTGCCGACAACCGCAAAACGAAGGAATTGTCGCGTCATCGTGTCGACAACCGGTTCAGGCAATAGGCTTCTCGAGCAGAGATCGGGTGCTCGGTATCGCAAGATAATGCATTCGCTTCGCCTCCTGCCTGCCTTTCGTCACGACATCCATGATGAGTCCGCAGGTGACGCTAAGAAATCCCAGCAACATCAGTCCCGTGCATAGAATTGCTGTGGGTATCCGCGGGACGAGTCCCGTTGCAATAAATTCGACAATGATCGGATAGGCCAGTACGACAGAGGCCCCAGCGAGCAGGATGCCGATGATGCCAAACACGAACAATGGTCTGCCCTGCATCAGCAGTCGATAAATTTCACCTAGTATGCGGAAACCGTCCGCGAATGTATTGAGCTTGCTCTCCGTTCCATTGGCACGATCTTTAAAGGTTGTCTCCACTTCTGCCATGGGCATCTGTAACTGCAACGCGTGAATCGTAAGCTCGGTTTCAATTTCAAATCCACTGGAAAACTGCGGAAACGACTTCACAAAACGGCGGCTGAAAACTTTGTAGCCCGACAACATGTCATCGAACTCGTTACCAAATATGAAGCCCACCAGGCTGGTGAGGAATTTGTTACCCCACTCGTGCCCAGGGCGATAAGCATCAACTTCTTCCTGGCGACGGGCCCCGTTCACGATATCGAAGTCTTCATCGACCAGTCTGTCAACCAGTTTGGGGGCGTCTGATATGTCGTAACTATCGTCGCCATCCACCATCAGGTAGACATCGGCGTCTACATCCGCAAACATTCGCCGGACGACATACCCCTTCCCTTCTCTTTTTTCCGAAAGCACAATCGCACCGGCATCCCGTGCTTCTTTTGCAGTATCGTCGGTCGAATTATTGTCGAATACATAGATGATTGCTTCGGGAAGGTATTTCTGAAAGTCGCGTATAACTGCCCCAACCGCACCCGCTTCGTTTCGACATGGAAGGATCACAGCGATCTTTAATTGGGAGCGCCACTGCGTTGCGCCAACATTGGCGAACTCAGTGTTGATGGATTCAACCGGCATCATGGATATCACTCCTTCGTGAGTGGATTACATCGTCTGTCATGCAGTATACGAGGGCATTGGACAAAAAAATGTGACCCTGTATGGTTTGTCAGCACTTTAATTCTTAGCGCTTCATGTCAAGTCGAGAAACATTTTTGATAGCATTAAAGAGATCAGTGGCTGCCGGTGCCATCGCAGCAGCCGTTGGCCTGGCCGCCGGCCTTTTTTTGCTGGCGCTGAACTACAGCGTCCTGTCGATATCAGCTGACAGCGTGCGCGGCGCACTCCAGGAAGAAATGGAATATTCGACGGAGGTGTTTGACAACGGCGGCAGCACGTTCAATGACTGCCTGTTGTTGTCGATGACCATCGACAGGCCTGTCGACAGGCTGGCGGCTGCGATTTCCCCCAATCGTCTGTATGGCAACTCAACGGCGGCCGACCAGGATATCTGTGGTGGCCTTTTCGATCTGATTGCCAACGGCGAAGCGGACCCGTACCGGCACATTTCCGTTCCATACCACCAGTACTGGAGTGGCATGAGAACGGTACTTACATTGACCGTCCCAATGATTGGCCTTGGCGGGACGCGCGTCGCGCTGCAAGCGCTCTGGTTCATAGCTTGCGGCGCGGCGTTCGGTCTCGCGCTGTACGGTATCGTGCGGAAAAGATTCACCTCGAACATCGGTGTGCATGCCGCGCTGATTCTCGGCTGCCTCCTGCTTTTCTATCAGGCTGCTGAAAGTTCACAGGCGCTGACCAGAGCGCCGACCGACATTTTGTTCTTTGTCGCATTTGCGAGCTATTTACGCTTTTCTTTTGATGGAGATTTGGCTGGCCCCTCATTCGTGCTGCTTGGCATGGCAGGCGCACTAGTCGGCTATTTCGAATTACTTCACGGCGCTATTCCCATATTCATCGCAATGCTCGTTTTCTTCGAACTCAGCGCACGGCCCGGACATGCGACAGTGGTTGAATCCGTTTTCAGATCGGCGCCAACAATAAGCGCTTTTATAGCTGGCGTGATCGCTGCGTTGGCATTGAAAATCGCACTCATCGCACTCGTGATCGATGGCAGTTATGTCTCGAAGTTTTTCGATGCGCTTCAATACAGGATCACCGGTGACGAGAGGCAGTATTTCGAAAACCCGGTACTCGCGAGCCGGTTCGAGGACGACCCGTCGAGTGTCTACAATCTCGTCAAATCGTTCTACCGATATGCCGGCACGATCGCGCATGGCTGGCAATTGATGGGCATCGCCTGGATCTGCGGCACGGCCATCGTGCAGGTCGGTGCCGTGATTGCCTGGTTGAGATCGGACGACCGGGAACTGCGCAGTATTATTTTTGCCTGCCTGCTCTCGTCAGCAGTCATTTACCTCTGGTGGCTACTCTTTCTACAGCACACCATCAATCATCTCCATTTCATGCTGCGCCTGTGGGCGTGGCCATTTGGCATGACCTGTGTGTTGCTTTATTCACTGAT
>CAZVWF010000114.1:0-6283 GCA_964630795.1 uncultured Woeseia sp.
AGCTCGCCGAGATCTACACGGAGGCCGGGATGCCACCCGGTGTATTCAATGTCGTGCAGGGCGCCGCCGAGACAGGCGCCATGCTGGTGAACCACGCCGATGTCGCGAAGGTAACGCTCACCGGCTCTGTCGAGGTCGGCAAAATCGTCATGGCCGAAGCCGCGAAGGACCTCAAAAAAGTCACGCTCGAACTCGGCGGCAAGTCGCCGATCATCGTTTTCGATGATGCAAATATCGACAACGCGCTGAACGCGGCGCTGGTCGGCAACTTCTACTCGTCCGGACAGGTTTGTTCGAATGGCACTCGCGTATTCGTACATTCCTCCATTCACGACGATTTCGTCGAACGACTGAAAGAACGAACCGAGGCCATCCGCGTCGGCGATCCGTTCGACCCGGATACGCAACTGGGACCATTGGTCACACGGGAACACTACGAGAAAGTTGTGCGCTATCTCGATACGGCGAAGCAGAGTGCGGCTCACCACGTCTGTGGCGGTGACACTGTCGATCTCGACAACGGCTACTATGTCTCGCCAGCAGTCTTTGCCGACTGCGCGGACGACATGCCCTTCGTCCGGGACGAGGTATTCGGGCCGTTGATGTCGGTGCTGTCGTTCGATGACGAAGACGACGCAGTCGAACGCGCCAATCGTACGCATTTCGGTTTGTCCGGTGCCGTATTCACCGGGGATTTCGCGCGCGCACATCGTGTTGCCAATCGCCTCCAGGCCGGCTCGGTATGGATCAACGACTACAACATCACACCCCCCGAGGTGCCATTCGGGGGTTACAAGCAATCAGGGTTGGGACGCGAAAACGGATTGCAGGCCATCGAGCACTACACCCAGGTCAAGACGATATACGCCAACCTCGGCGACGTACCGAAAACCTACTGATCGGCCTGCTGGCTCGCGCGGCAGGCACGTGCGACGAAGCCCTCGTCGAGCAAGGTGTAGTTATCGATGGCCAGGTGGCCTAACTGCCGCGCACCCTCGATGTCATTGCTGCGATGGGTAATGGCGACCGCCCACATCCCGGCGGCTCTTGCCGCACCCAGTCCGGCAATGCTGTCTTCGAACACCAGGCAGGACGACGGTTCGACATCCAGCAGCTTGGCTGCGTGCAGAAAGCAGTCAGGCGCGGGCTTTGAATGCTCGAAGTCTTCGGCGCCGACGTAACAGCTGATGAGTTCACCGAGATCCAGTTGCATGATCGTGGCCTCTATGGATTCCCGATACGCCGACGAAACGATGGCAACGGGAATGCGGGCACTGAACGCGGCGATGATGTCCTCTGCGCCCGCGATCGGCGGTGAAGGCCGGGTCAGGCACAGATGATGAAAGGCCTGGTGAAACCGCAGCGCGAGGTCCGGTATGTCGGCAACGGCCGGTTCAGTCTCGACCATCGCATCCACGACAGACGACCAGGTCCAGCCGTAAAACGCAGTGTAATCCAGCGCTGGATCGGGCAGGCCCAGTTCGCAACACACCGAGGTAATCGCCGGCTCGGTATTGAGTTCGCTGTCAATCAGCGTGCCGTCCATATCGAAGAAGACGGCAGCGATGTCGCGGGGTTCTTTCACGGTCTTAAGCTTTGAGGCATCGACTCAGGATCGATAAGGCTCCCGGCCAACACCTTGCACATCGATTCCCTGCGCCGGCAGAACCTCGCACTGCAATGCATACATCGCGGCGGCAGCCTCGTCGATGGCGCGCGTGAAATCGACGGATCCCTGCAGTATCGGCTTCAACAATGCCTGGTCCTGTATGCGTGCCGGCGGATACTCATGTTCGACAACGAGATACATTTCCGCCGGGTCGATGTCGAGCAATTCGCGTGCAGCGAGCTGGTGGTCCAGCCAGTCGACCGTGCGATTTTGCAGGTAGGCCAGCGGATCGTGGCGCGCGGTACCCGGCAGCTCGTGTTCGCAAATCGCGATCTGCTTCTTCCAGGCATTGAGATGATCGACTGGATTGTCAGATGGCTTGCCGTCGACCCAGTCGCCGCGCTCAAAAGTCTGGCCGCCGAATCCCCAGGCAGATATACCCTTCGAGTCGATGACCTGGCCCTTGACATGAAAACCATCGATCAGGAAACCGTAGCCTTCGTCCTTCAGGTACTGGAACATCGAGCGCGTGTCCTGTCCCATCAGGACCGAGTGCGACGGGTCGTAGTGAATTCGGAACTGGTCGCCGACACCATGCTTCTCGCAGATACGGTGCAACGATATCCACGGCCCCGGCGCGTAGGCGATGTTGTTGTGCCAGCGGTCCAGCACGGTCCAGCCGGGCATCGGGCACTGTTCGACACGGAAGGTCAGCCCGCGCGCCCTGGCCTCTTTCAAAAGGGGAATGAACTCTGCCTCGAACATGTCCAGGTTCTGGTCCATTTCAAGGTCGTAGTTGCGCCCGACAAATCCACAAACGGCGTCCGTCTCGAGCAACACGGCTGCGTCGAACACCTTGAGCATGAAATCGTGCTTGAAGCGCCGCGCTTCGTCATCGGCCACCATCATGTTGTCGAAATAGCCGAGATCGGACAGGCCGACGCCAGTCGAAGCCATCGCCGCCTTGACCCGATCGGCGCGTTGCTGGTCGAACGGCTCCCGCAGATCCAGCGTATTGGCCACGGGGTCGAGCATCGCCTCCGGTGGCACGTCGGTCAGTGTCGGATGCAACGCGGATGACAGCTGAATGTAGGGCGAACCGATGTCGCGGGAGAATTCGAGCCACTCTTCAATTGCAAGGTCCGGATCTGCGTCGCGTATTTCGCGCGGCGTCAGTTCCTGCAGTGCAGCCGTCAGCACACTGATCTTCATGGGCTTCGGTGCGAACGGCACAGGCGTATTACTCATTCTGATTTCCCCCGGATCACATTCGATGGTCAGGATGTCATTCTAGCGAACCTTTTGCACAGCGCGTCACATCTCGCCAGACGGCTGCCGGTCGTCCACAAGCTTGCGGTATCATGAGCCTGGTTGTACAGCCGATTCGTGACAGTCCATGAACAAGAAAAAAAATGCCGCGTCCGAACGACCTCCTTCGATCCGCCCCGGATTCGCTTTGCTCGCGGCGCTGACGCTCAGCTGCCTGCCTGGAGTAGCCATGAGTGAGACCAGACCCAAGGCGATTTTCATTATCGCCGATGGCATTCCCGCCGACGTGCTCGAGTCGACGCCCACGCCAAACTTCGACGATATCAGCGATACCGGTGGCTACACACGCGCCTGGACAGGTGGCGAGGCCGGCGGCGAAAGCGAGAGCCCCACGGTTTCGGCCGTCGGTTACAACAGCCTGATCACGGGGACCTGGTCAAACAAACACAATGTCTACGACAACGACATAGACAATCCCAACTACGCGTACTGGGATATCTTTCGCATTGCAAAAACACATGACTCATCGCTCCAGACCGCGCTGTTTTCAACCTGGACTGACAATCGTACCAAGCTGATCGGCGATGGCCTGCCCGAGGCCGGGGGTTACAAACTGGACTTTGCCTTCGATGGTCTCGAACTCGACACCGGGCGATTTCCACACGACCTCCAGAGCAATTACATCCGGGACATCGATACGACAGTGGCCGGTGAAGCAGCTCGTTACGTTCGCCATGCGGGTCCGGACCTGAGCTGGGTGTATCTGCAATACACGGACGACATCGGCCACCGCTACGGTGACGGACCCGAGATGACGGCCGCTGTCTCGCTCATGGATGAATGGGTCGGCCAGATTTGGGACGCTGTAAAGGCTCGCGAGGTCTCCCACGACGAAGACTGGATGCTGGTCGTCACCACCGATCACGGACGCAATGCCGATACTGGTCGAGGGCACGGAGGCCAGACTGAAAGGGAGCGTACGATCTGGATCTCGACGAATCACGACGCGCTGAATGAGAACTTCAGTCCCGACACCGCCATCGTCGATATTCTGCCCTCCATCGCCAAACACCTGGGCCTTTCCATGCCTGACGATATCCGCACGGCGCTCGACGGGCAGTCCTTCATCGACTGAAAACGACAACCCCCGAGGTCTCATCATGACCGACAACACCCGTAAACCCCGGAATCCGGATCGACGCCGGTTTTTGAAAAATGCCGGCCTCGTACCGGCAGGCCTGTACCTGCAGGCGAATGTGCCCGCGGCCGCAGCGCAGGAATCGACCGGACCGGCAAACCCGGTGGACTCGACGATGATGGGCCATGTCGCGCCTGTTCTGGATACCGTGCGGGTCGGTGTCATCGGCGCAGGTCGACGCGGCACGACCATCCTCCGGCTGCTGGCCGGTATCGACGGAATCGCGATCAATGCAATCTGCGACTCCTATGCACCGGCGATCAACAGAGCACGCGCGCTCATGGCAGGGCTCGGCGTATCCACCGCCGACTATTATGGCGGTAGCGACTACGCCTATCGCGAAATGCTGGCGCGCGATGACATCGATGCCGTTTTTGTCCTGACACCATGGTCGTGGCATACGCCGATGGCGCTCGACGTCATGAACGCGGCAAAGCATGCTTTCGTTGAAGTTCCCGCGGCGTTAACCCTGGACGAAGCCTGGCAACTCGTCGAGACGTCAGAACAAACGCGCATGAATTGCATGATGCTGGAAAACGTCTGCTATGGGCGGCAGGAACTCATGGCACTGAACATGGTGCGCCAGGGTGTATTGGGCGAACTGTTGCATGGTGAGGCTGCATATATCCATGAACTACGCTGGCAAATGAAAGATATCGAGGAAGGCACCGGCTCCTGGCGAACCGACTGGCACACACGCCGCAATGCCAACCTTTACCCGACCCATGGGCTGGGACCAATCGCGCAATACATGAACATCAATCGTGGCGACCGATTCGACTACCTGTCCTCGATGTCATCGCCAGCGCTGGGCCGTCAGCAGTATGCCGCCAGGGAGTTTGACAGCGACCATCCCCGCAACCAGGCCCGTTACATCTGCGGTGACATGAACACGGCGATGATCAAAACCGTCAAGGGACGCACGATCATGGTGCAACATGACACGACCACGCCCAGGCCCTATACCCGACATAACCTGATCCAGGGAACGAATGGCGTACTGGCCAGCTACCCGAATCGTATCGCGCTGGACGGCGACGAAACGTTTCACGACTGGGATCTCGACATGACACCCTGGCAGGAACAATTCGACCACCCGTTGTGGTTGCAACTCGAGGAAGAGGCGACAGCCAGCATCGGGCATGGCGGCATGGACTTCGTCATGTTGTGGCGACTGGCCTGGTGTCTTCGCAATGGTGTGCCGCTCGATCAAAACGTCTACGACGCTGCGGCGTGGTCGGCAGTTACACCATTAAGCGAGGCATCAAACGGGGATCGCGGAAACTCGAAAGACTTTCCCGACTTCACGCGTGGCGCGTGGCGCACAGCCGACGAGATCAGCATCGCCTGATGACAGCCGCGGAACCAAATTTCCCGGATATTCTGCAACACTTCGAATTGACCGGACATTTCGATGGCGCGGAGCCTCACGGCAGCGGGCACATCAATGAAACCTGGCTCGTGCGGATCAATCACTTCGACGCGCGCAAGCGATACATCCTGCAACGCATTAACGGTTCGGTATTTGCAGCGCCGTTAACCGTAATGGCCAACGTCGACCAGGTAACCCGTCATATTCGAACGCTGCCGCAGGGAGAATTCGACGAACAGCTAAAGGATCAGCCCGCTTTCGTACCAATTCCCACGAGGGACGGGACGCCCTGCTGGCAGGACAATGATGGTGAGACATGGCGCTTGTGGCCCTTTATCTATGGCGCCAGCACCGTGAATAATCCCGGGTCCGCCCGGCAGGCACACCATGCGGCGCGTGCCTTCGGTCGATTCCAGACACTGTTGCAGGACCTGCCCGGCCCGCCGCTCGAAGAAACGATTCCAGGGTTCCACGACGCCGTCGGCCGCTACGCGCAATTTCGATCAGCGCTGGAAAGCGATTCGCACGAACGCGCGGTTCACTGTCAGCCGGAAATTGAGGCCGCACTGAGACATGAGCCATTCATGCAGTCATTTTGCAGCCTGATTGACGACGGCACGCTGCCGCAACGCATCGCGCACAACGACGCCAAGATCAACAACGTCCTGCTCAGTGACAAAACGGGTGAGGCCGTGTGTGTCATCGATCTCGATACCGTGATGCCCGGACTCGCCCTTTTTGATTTCGGCGACATGGTGAGAACCATGACGACTTCCGCAGCCGAAGATCAGGGTGACAGCCAGGACATCACGATGCGCATGGACTATTACGAGGC
>CAZVWF010000115.1:0-6267 GCA_964630795.1 uncultured Woeseia sp.
CATGCTACCTACCAGAAGCCAGAAATACTGTCTGAGGGCATGGACTACGTGATAGTGAATGGCCGAATGGCCATTGGTGCAGGCTAGCTGGCGCCGGATCGATCGGGCAGGGCACTTTTGCGTGAATAAATTGTAATCAACCCGCAGTGAGTGTGCCGGGCTTTTTGAACGACCTATCGAATAATGTCGACATAAATGGTACGTATATATGCCATTGGCAGCGCTAACAATTTTCCCTCACCACACTACGGGCAACCTTTCGCCGCTCAACAAATCATAGAAGCCCCTTGAAGTCAGGTTCCAGGGTCTCGGCGCGGGTGTCAAAAACCAGAACGTCATCGTATCCGTGATCGGGCGATGCCTATTACTGACGAAGTCGGCACCAGCCCACACTAATGCGTCCGATGCAGCCCGAACTGCCTCGATCTGGGCCAGGAAGACCTCAGGCTCCTCGTCACTCATGAGTCCTGTTACAGGAAACCTGACCTCGGCCTTAATCTCATCATCGGCCACCACCACAAACCCGCCTCCAATCTCAACCAGACGATTCGCAGCCAGGGCTATGGCTTCGTCGCAACTGCCGTGGACGGTAAGCTGATGCGCGTCATGTTGCACGGTTGTGGCAACAGCGGAGCAAGGGTGGCTAGGACTGATTGCCGTGAACATGGTAGCGATCTGTACTTCTTCAGGAGGCTCGACACCCAGCGATTCATGGCGCTCAATGACCGCCATCTTGAACACACCGCGCTGGCTTCCGTACTGCACAATCCCGTTCTCGACTGACAACTCAACGGTGTCGGGCCGCTCGCGATAGTCATACGGTCTCCATAACCAGGCGGTGACCGAGTCTCTTTCTTCGGGCACACGTATCTGAAAGTCTTCTGGTGTAACTTTTCGTGACAGACCAACAGTGCCAAGCGCATATTCAGGGGTCGATGGCACAGGCTCTACGCCGTCCACCAACTGCCCGCCGTCAACCACGAGTGTCCCCGACGCAATGACCTGCTCTATCTTTACCTTCGCCAGGTCTTCAAGTTGCTGTCCTTCAAGAATGACTACATCAGCATATGAGCCCGGTGAGAATGAACCCACGTCTTCTTCCAGACGGAGCAGTGTTGCCGGGTTGAACGACGCCGCGCGGAACGCATCTACCACAACTCGCTGGTGTGTCGTATCAATTGTTCCAGACTCGATTGCCGACCAGCCCTCTTCGATATAACGGCGAATGTTGTAGTCGATGTCGCCCCATTCCATGAGTTCGGGAAGATCGCGGTCGTCGGTGGACAGGGTGACAAAAGTGGGAGCATAAGGTGCTTTTGACGCATAGACACCTCTAATCAATGCTCCGAAATGCGTACGATTGGGTGGGCTGTCAGTCCACATGCCCACACGCGCGACGCGAACAATATGATCGTTGAGTCCCTCCGAACTGCCTTTCGGATTGTGGTTAGATCGAACCGCCACGTGACGGAAGGTTGAGATGTTGCTGTAGTCATTGCCTCCCGTATGTCCCTGGATAGCCTCGCGCGCATCCCAGCCCGCTTGCAAAACCTGGTGTAGTCGGTCGTAGGCTCGGCTGGTCGGATCTTGCAGGCCGGGCTCATACATGACTTCGCCGACACTTCGAATACGCGCATCGTGAGCAAATAAATTACGGACGACTTTGTAGTCAAAATAACCGCCCGTGGGCTCCATAATCTCGTCCGTCGGTGGCACCGCGGAGGTGACAACGGGAAACACCTTCAAGTGTTTGGGCTGCATATCCAGCCAAAACGTGACGCCGGTTTCACCCAGAACGTTCCCCGTCTCATGATCGCCTTCAGCCACCCAGGTCGTTCCGAGGGGCAATACAACCTGTGCATAGCGATTGGGGGTAAGTCGACTTGACTCTATATGGTTGTGGCTGTGTCCGAACCCGGGCACCAACGTTCGTCCCGTGGTGTCAATGACTGTGGTTCGGGGTCCGACAAGAGTATCGAGCATCTTTTGAGCCGGCTTTGATTTGGGCGCCTCATCCGGGGGACCAAAATAGGCGATACGCTGCCCCTTCGTCGCAATTATCCAACCTTCTATGAACTCGCCCGTGTGAGCGACGAAGGCTTGTCCACCCTGGATGACGAGGTCTGCCGGTTCCCTGCCCAAAGCTACAGGAATCAATGCCTGTCGTGACTTCCACTCATCACTAAACTCGAATTCTCCGTCTGCAAATGGAGGATCCTGGTCGGCAAGTAGGAATAAAGAAAGTAAGCCCAAGGCTCCGCAGAGTAAAGATATATAAATGAACGTCCTCTTTCCCACTATGATCCCCTGATGCCACCTGATCAGCCTGTATCAATTCTTACACGACCGGGTTCGAAACTCTATTTACATTGCATTCTTGCCGCATAAGAACATCAATGTCGTTCCTCGACCCAGACATTCCGCTAAATCTGCTCGAAACGGCCAACGACGTTTTTGAGATCAGCGGACATTTGGGGGTGGAGAAGGGTCAAAATTGACGGACTTTGCTACCGCAAGCGAATGCGCGTCGGGAGCGTAGGAACACGGCAAATCCGCCCCCCTTGCGGAGCCGTTTCTTTTTGATTCCTTGTGCCGCAGTCGATATGGGTTGTCCACGATTCATCGATCGCCCTTGATCAGGCACAATCGATTTCCATCATTTCAGCTGTAAGGAGAAGAGCTTGGCCAGAACAGGGACGAGACGTCGATTAGGAGCCCGTGAAACACGACATGCGAGGCGGAATAAGCGCGCTACGGGTCTTGTCGACAAATTACTTCAGGGTGGACGGTACAAGCCCCTTTCCGATCGTGATATCGAGCGGGTACACCAGACAGCGCTAAATATTCTCGAGAAGGTGGGCATGGGGAATCCTCCGCCCATATTATGCGAACGTGCACTGGCCAGGGGGTGCTGGCTCGACGACCATGGCAGGCTCTGCTTCCCGAAAGCGTTGGTGGAAGATGTTATCGCTGCCACTCCCAAAGAGTTTGTAGTGCATGGGTTTAACGATGACTTCGATATGGACAGCGTAGCCGGGCGTGTTCACTTCGGTCCCGGGGGCGATGCCGTGACCACCCTGGATTTGGATAGACGCGCTTATCGCTCCTCCACACTTGTTGATGTGTACGATTTTGCCCGGTTAATCGACTGGCTGGAGCATTTGCATAGTTTTTCGCAGGTGGTCGTTGCCACCGATATCCCGGATCTTCGCGTCGCCAGCATCAATATGGCCTATGCCGCAATCTCGGGGACTACCAAGCATGTATGTCTGTCACCCCACAGTCCTGCCGATGTTGAGAACATCATTGAGCTAATGAACATGATCGCCGGTGGTGAGAAAAAGCGGCGGGAGCGACCGTTCTGTTCCGCTGGTGCCTGCTGTGTGGTTTCTCCACTTACCTATGGCGAAGCAAGCAGCGCTGTCTGCCTTGCAGCCACTCGGATAGGAGGCCCGATCTGGGCTGTTATGGCACCGCAGTCCGGTGCTACCGCGCCGGCGGCACTTGCCGGAACACTCGTCCAGGTGACGGCAGAGGCGATCGCGGCGCTCCTGTTGGTGCAACTGGTAGTGCCTGGACAACCCATGGCATTCGGGCCCTGGCCTTTCGTGTCAGATCTGCGGACCGGCGCCTTCTCTGGTGGTGGCGGGGAGCAGGCTCTCCTGGCAGCGGCCGCCGCCCAGATAGGTACCTACTACAACGTTCCAACCTCGGTGGGAGCCGGTATGTCGGATTCGAAGTGGCCAGATGCCCAATCAGGCTTCGAAAAGGGAGTAACGGTTGCGACAGCCGCCCTGGCCGGCGGTGACGTCTCGGAAGCAACGGGCATGATGGCAAGCCTCATGGGTTGCTCGTTTGAGGCCATGGTGATCGACAATGACATGCTGGGTAATGTGACCCGGATACTCCGTGGAATAGAAGTCACCGATGAGACTCTCTCGTTCGAGGTCATTCGGGATGTCGTTCGTGACCCCGGCCACTTTCTCGGCCACTCGCAGACCCTGGCGCTCATGGAAAGCGAGTACCTCTATCCCGGCATCTCCGACCGTCGGTCCCAGGGCGACTGGGAGGAGTCCGGAGGCCCGGACATCGTTGATGCAGCGAAAACGCGAGTCCGGGAGATACTGTCAACCCATTATCCTGACCATATAGACTCGACGCTGGACCGCAAGATCCGGGACCGGTTCGACATACTGCTACCGGAAGATACCATGCGTCCCGGAAACGGCCGCTGGTAAATCAATCATCAAAGGTGAGGTTCGCGCCGCCCAGGCAAAGGCCCGTTCATGTAGGGTTCCAACCTGATTATCCCATTCATCCGGTGCATGAACGTCTGAGAGATTGCAGTGGCCGGCTACCTGCACGCCTATTGAGTTGTAAGCAGGAAAAACGGGGAGGATCGGTGAGCTAGATAACGGGTCGAGTCTTTAGACGCTTGAATGCCCCTATAATGAGGTCGTGGACTATGATGACCTTCAAATTTCCAGGATCGCCATGAGTGCGCTGATGCATAGTGGGAACTGGCAAGCCGGTTCGCCTGGACCATCGGCATTTTTGTGTCTGGATACACAGTGCGCACCAAAATCCAGATACGCATATGGTGGATGCCCGCAAAGAACGCAGGCACAGGAGCTGTGAGGAAGCTTCGATGAATGCAATTGTACTTTCGGTTGTGCTGATGATTGCGCTAAGTCTTTCCCGGATACCGGTGGTAATGGCGCTTGTGATTGCTTCTCTTGTGGGTGGGATTTATGCAGGATTATCGCCGGAAGAGGTCGTATCTGCATTCAACAGGGGATTGGGAGGGGGTGCCCCGGTGGCACTTGCACTGGCGACGCTCGGCGCGTTCGCTGTCATGTTATCGCGGACCGGTGTTGCGCAGAGGCTGTCGGCTGGGGTCGTTAGGCACCTTGATCGGAATGATCAGTCCGGTCGGTACTCAACGAAGGTAATCATTACATTATATGTCGCGCTTATCCTGGCGGGGTTCGCTTCGGGGACCGTAATCCCCGTGCACATTGCGTACATACCGATTCTGATTCCTCCGTTATTGGTTGTCATGAACCATCTCAAACTGGATCGTCGGGCGGTGGCATGCGTCATCACATTTAGTCTGAGCGTAATGTACGTGACAGCTCCGATTGGATATGGCAACGTTTTTCTTAACGACATCCTGATGGCGAACATCAATAGCGCAGGGCAACCGGTCGGTTTTAGTATCGAACGAGGTGTGCCACCAAGAGCCATGTTGATCCCGGTGGCTGGCCTGTGTGTTGGGTTGCTTTTTGCTCTCCTGGTAACTTACAGAAAGACGAAGACCTACAAGGACCGCTCTATACAGGGGAATAACACCGAGCAGGCGCCGATCGAACTGAAGAGATGGCAGCTTTCCGGTATTGCTATAGCGCTTTTAGCTTCGCTGGCGGTTCAGCTCTGGAGCGGCTCGATGGTGTTCGGTGGCCTGACAGGTTTTGCGCTTCTTTCTGCATGCGGATTCATCAAATGGAGCGAGCAGGACAACGTATTTACGCAGGGTGTACGTCTGATGGCATTTGTTGGGTTCATCATGGTCGCTGCGTCAGGGTTTGCGGAAGTGATGAAGGCAACTGGTGAAATCCCGCTGCTGGTAGAGAACGCTTCGGACCTAATCGGCGACAGCAAGCCGCTAGCTGCCATCGTGATGCTATTAATCGGGCTCCTGGTAACGATGGGGATTGGTTCTTCATTTTCGACGGTCCCTATCATTGCCGCCATCTACGTACCCCTATGTATCAATTTCGGATTCTCTGCAATGGCGACTACCGCATTGATCGGAACTGCCGCAGCACTGGGTGACGCAGGGTCACCCGCTTCTGACACTACCCTTGGTCCAACGGCTGGCCTAAATGCAGACGGCCAGCATGACCATATTTGGGATACGGTGGTACCGACATTCATTCATTTTACAATCCCACTCATCGCATTCGGCTGGTTGGCCGCGATGGTGCTTTGAGCCTGAATTACGCTTGACAGACAACGTCATAGCCTCTGTTGCATAAAAAGAAACTGAATATCAGAGATTTGGAGAGAAACTAATGAGCAGGACTCTGGCTGGTATAGTAAATCTTGATCACTATGCAATTGGCAGTAACGAGTTTCGTGCCGAATGCAAAAGCACATTGGATAGGAATGGGGTGCTTGTCCTGCGAAACTTTTTGGCACCGGAGGCAATCCAGTCTATTCAGGATGAAGGAATAGAAAATCAGCACCTTGCCTACTACACAGCCG
>CAZVWF010000116.1:0-3116 GCA_964630795.1 uncultured Woeseia sp.
CTCCAGCCATCGAGATGAGGTTTGCGCCGGTTAACAAAAGGGATCCGCGCGGCGTGTTTCGCGGTGCGACGACATTCACTGCGATCGCCGTCACTGACACATGTTCATCCTCCGGCACGAAAGGCTCGGCGCTCCTGTTTTCATCATCGCCGGCTTCGTCGTCGCCCGCATCCTCGTCTTCGTCGTCTTCCTCACGGAACTCAACGCTGTCGAAGGATCGGCTGTAAAACGTGTTACCAATCGCCCACCAGATTTCCTCGCCGTCAGCAGACCAGCCCAGGTAGTCCGCGCCAATGTCAGTCAATCGCGAGACAGGCAGTGCGCCGCCACGCAGGTTAACCGTCGCCGCCTTGGCGCCGAACTGGCTCGTTGCGATAGCCCAGACCTGCTTGTTAGCGAAGGCAAGCGCATGACGCCCATCGGGGCTGATATAGACGGCTTCCGCCTTGGGCGGCTCATCACCGCGCCGGTTGCCCCGAGGTGCGTTGACGGTGAGTTCGTCACGCCGATCGGTACCATCGAGCTGTATGGAGTAAAGCCCTTTTTCATCGGTGAGATAGACCCGGTTTTCGTCCGCGCCAAAATGCGGGAAACGCGCGCCATTGGCGGGCGTGACAACGGTCTGTGAGCCCCCAACGGCCGGAAGGGATACCAGTTCCAGCGGCACGCGCAGCCCGCCAAACTCGCTGAAGGTCTGATTGCGCATAAATTCATTGCCGCGCATCGCCAGCAAGGTTTTGCCATCCGGGCTGTATACGAGATCGGTATAGAACGCCGCGATGTCGGTCAGTTGCTGCGGTCTGCCGCTGCCATTCGAACGCATGCGCCAGACGTGCCCGCCGGATTCGATCGACCACGTGACATAGGCGATCCAGCGTCCGTCCGGTGACCACGCTGGCTTGAATTCCCAGGCATCGCTGTCCGTCAAGCGCTCCGGCTCCGCGCCAGTATCCGCGTCCATGACGTAGATTTTGGTCAGGACTGACGCGGCAATCTTGTCGCCGGCCGGCGAAGGCCGCGGGTCCTGGATAAGTGTTGCCGTGAGGTCTCCTTGCGGCACCCGGTAAGGTGCTGTCAGGTCCGGCCCGATGTCGAGCTCGACGTCTGCTGCAAAGGGAATCTCGGCGCGTTCGCCGGTCACGACATCGATACGCCAGATCTTGCCTTCGGCACTGAGGACAATGGACTTACCGTCAGGCGTGAAGGTATAGCCGGGCAATACGTCCCTGCTGGGTGGCCTGAAGTTCTCCTGTGCATCTCGTTGAACGGGGTAGGCCAGCCATCGATCGGCGCCGGTATCGAGATTGCGAATGCGCAGGCCGGTCTTTGTTTCAAAACGGGTACCGTAAACGAGCGATGCACCGTCCGGTGAGAGGACCGGTCGATAACCGCCGCCTTCCCCCTGGGTGACCGGGTCGATCATCCCGGTTGCCAGGTTATAGCGACTGATCTGCGCCGCCGGAAAATTGCGCGCCGGACCGTTACTGTTCTCTCGCTTCGCGAAATACAGGTACTTGCCGTCGTTAGAGGGTGCGGCGCCCACGCCCCAGAATTTCTCGTCATCACCACTGCCGGACAAGGTCACACCGGAACCGCCGTCGACGTGATACATGGTCATCTGCACCTTTTCGGCCGTCTTCGTTACGACGATGTAATTGCCGTCGGCCGACCAGGCCGGTGAGATGATGCCCCAGTGTTTTTCGTCCGATATCTTGCGTGCGTCACTGCCATCGATGTTCGCGACCCAGAGGTTGTTCGAGCCGTTACGATCGCTGACGAAGGCAATCATGCTGCCGTCCGGCGATACGACCGGCTGGCTGTCGAAGCCGAGACCGGAGGTGATTCGTGTTGCCTCGCCGCCGGCCAGGGGCAACGTGTAGAGATCCCCCAGCAGGTCGAACAAGAGCGTTTGGCCATCCGGTGTGATGTCGATGGACAGCCAGGACCCTTCGTCCGTCGAAAACGCCAGCGTCCCGGTGCTGCCCTCGAGCGGCAGGTCGGGCGCTTTGTCGTCATCGGCTGCGAACAGGCCCGCCGGGCCAGGGAGCAGCGCAGAAGAAAGCACGATACTGACGATCGTCACAGGGAGTCGATTCATGGAAGCATCCGTTTTTGTTGTTCGGGCCAGGTCCGTATCGCTACATTGTAGCGGTCAGCATCCGTGCCGGCATCAGCATTATGAAAAAGCCATACAGAAGACTTGGCTGCGGTGCCTGGCCGAGATCGCGAAAACCAAGACGGAGCCAGCCGAGTGGAGCGAACGGACGGAGTTCGCGACACGGCGCAACGAAGGGCATGGTCTCCCGGCCGATGGGCTCTGCTTGCTTTTCGTCTTCGTTCACCGGTCTACTATCGGTTGAAACGGGTCGGTAATCCAATAGTTAATTACCGAATTAGCGGCTATCTGAAAACCTGTCAAAACCGGAACTGCTTGTCGTCGTCAGCGTGTCGCCTACCCGATCCACAAAGAATGCCGCGATGCTGTTTTTTTCGGCCGCCTCGAGACCCCGCTCGGTGCCCATTACCAGGAGTGCCGTGGCCCAGGCGTCTGCCTCCATTGTCGAGTCGGCGACGACCGATACGGAAACGGTATCGTGGCTGACCGGGCGACCACTGGCAGGGTCGATCACATGTGAATAGCGTACTCCGTCAACTTCAAAATAGTTCCGGTAGTCGCCCGATGTCGCGATGCCTTGCGAGTACAGGTGAATCACATCCGGCGGCAGGATCTCCGGCATGCCTGGCGTTTCGATTACAATGCGCCACCCCGGACTGCGATTGCTGCGCAGGGTAGCAATTTCCCCACCGACCTCGACCAGTGCGGCGTAAATGCCAGCCTGGTTCAGGAGCATGAGGATCTCATCGGCGGCAAACCCTTTGACGTAACCCGACAGGTCTATGGACACATTGCCGCGCCTCCGGACCTGTTGATTCTCGCAATCTAACTGCACCCGCCGGTAGCCTGTATTGGCAATGGCGGCGTCAATCGCTGACTGATCGGGCAAGCTTTTTGGGTCCTCGTAGCTGGCGAATCCCCACAAAGCGACGAGATGGCCAACCGTCGGGTCGTACGCCCCGTCCGTCTGCCGAGAGACGGCCAGTGCGCCCCTGAGCGT
>CAZVWF010000116.1:3216-6249 GCA_964630795.1 uncultured Woeseia sp.
CAGAACGGTGAGTACGAGGCCTATGTGCAGGAATTTGCTCATTGCGCTAGCGTTTGTAGTGGTCCTCCAGTACTTCGGCGACGCAACAGGTCAGCTTCTTGCCCTTCTCGATATGCAGGAACTCGTTCGGCCCGTGGGCATTCGAGTTCGGGCCCAGGAGGCCCGTGATCAGGAACTGTGCCTCCGGAAACTGTTCACCCAGCATGCCCATGAAAGGAATCGTGCCACCGGTTCCCATGTAGACCGACGGCTTGTCGAAGTAGGCCTGAGACGCCCGGTTCATCGATGCTTCCAGCCATTCGGCGACCGGCGGGGCATTCCAGCCCGCCATTGTTGACTCGACCTTGAACGTAACCTTCGCAAAAGCAGGGGAATCGGCTTCCAGCACTTTTTTAACCGCGCCAGCTGCGTCATCCGCATCGAGGGTGGGCGGCAAGCGAAATGAGAGCTTCAGCCTGGTATTCGGCAGCATCGTGTTACCGGCATTGACCATTGCGGGCATACCGTCCGCACCGGTAACGGTCATTCCGGGACGCCAGTTGTTGTTGAGAAGTAACTCGTAAATGGATTCCGACGGTTCGGCATCGGTGTCGACCCACGGGAATTTCTGGTAGACGGAATCGGTGAGGACCTCGGCGGCCAGTTTGGCCTGCGCCTGGCGCTGCTCCGGAATCTCGACATACAGGTCGTCGATACTGATCTTGCCGTTGGTCTCGTCCTCGATACGGCTCAGGAGTTGACGCAGTACACGGAAGCACGAGGGTACGATGCCGGTGGCGGAGCCCGAATGTACCCCCTCTGTCAGTATCTCGACCGCCAGGCTGCCGGTCAGGTTGCCGCGCAGCGACGTGGTACACCAGAGCTGATCGTAGTTGCCGCACTCGGCGTCCAGGCAGACGACCAGGCTGGGCGTGCCGAGGCGCTCGCCGAGGTGCTCCATGTAGTAGGGCAGGTCGAAACTGCCGGACTCTTCGCAACCTTCGATCAGCACAATGCAGCGTGCATGAGGTATGCCCTGTTCCTGTAATGCGCGTATCGCGGTCAGCGAACCGAAGACGGCGTAGCCATCGTCGGCGCCGCCGCGACCGTATAACTTGCCGTCCTTGATGACGGGCTTCCAGGGGTCGAGATCGTCGTCCCAGCCCTCGAATTCCGGTTGCTTGTCGTAGTGACCGTACAGCAGCACGACATCGTCAGAATCCCCGGGGATCTCCAGGAACAGGATGGGTGTCCGGCCTTCGAGCTTGATGACTTCGGTCGTCATGCCCTCAATCGGTTGCTCCTTGCACCAGCGCTCGAACATTTGCACCGCTTCGTCCATGTAACCGTGTTTTTCCCAGTCGGGATCGAACATTGGGGACTTGTTCGGGACTTTGATGTATTCGCAAAGCTCGGGAATGATCGAGTCGTCCCACATCGCGTTGACGAAAGTTTCGGTCTTGCCGCTGTCCATTCATGGTGCTCCGGATTCAGTGAGACGCGAATAATACCAGCGTATGATGGGGAGACCTGTACAAAAAGCTATAACGAGGAGTGCAGATCCATGTCCATTTTTCGCGGAATTTTGATCGTTTTAACCTTCCACGTATCGTCGGCACTGGCCGATGTCGAAATCGGCGGCACGGGCCTCGACTGCGCCGACGACCCGGCCTGTATCAATCGAATGCACCCCGATATCCCGATGGCGGCGCGGGCCGCACCGGGTGAGCGCATCATCATGCGCGGCAGGGATGCCGAGGACATGCACCTTGATCCTGACGACTTTTCGGTCGCCGAGACGGGCCCTGTCGACCAGTTCGGCGTCGTTCATCCGATGGTCGGGCCCGTTTACATTGAGGGTGCCGTCGCCGGTGATGCGCTTGCGGTCACGATTGAATCCATTGACCCCGGACCGGTGGGCTACACCAGCGCGTCTTCCTTCGGCTTTGCCGGCGATGCGGTAGGTAGCGAAGACCGTTTTGTTGTCTGGCGCCTGAATGATGAGTACGCGGAAACGGATGCGATCCCGGGCGTGCGCATTCCGAATGCAAGCTTCCCCGGCGTCATGGCAACCATGCCGGGCCAGGATCTTCTTGCCGCCGTACTCCATCGTGAAGCACTGCTGGCGGAAGCGGGTGGCGCTGTATTCACGCCGGACGTCGATATGGCCCAGCCGTCGTCACTCTGCGGCGAAGAGGGCAGCCAGCCGGGCCATTGCTTGCGCACGATTCCGCCGAGGGAGAATGGCGGCAACATGGATATTCGTTATCTCAAGGCTGGCGTCACGGTTTACCTGCCCTGCCAGATCGATGGCTGTGGTCTCGCGATCGGCGACTTCCATTACGCGCAGGGCGATGGCGAAGTCTCGGGTACAGCCATCGAGATGGATGCCGACATCACGGTAACGACGCGTATCGTTCGCAATGGGCCTGATCTCAGCCACGGCCCGCACTATGAGGGGCCCGCCTCCCTGCTGAATATTCCGTCGTCGAGCTTCTATGCGACGACCGGTTATCCGCTGAAGGCGGCAGGCGAGATACCCAGGGACATTGCGTACCTGGCCAATGCCAAGGTTGCAGCGTTGCCGAACCTGTCCAAGGACCTCAATCTTGCTGCGCAGAATGCACTGGTCGCGATGATCGACTACATCACAAGCCGCTACGGCTATGATCGTACACAGGCCTACATTATCGCGAGCGTTGCAGTGGACCTGCGAATTGCGCAGCTCGTCGACGTGCCCAACGTCGGCGTTACGGCATTGCTGCCGCTGGATATATTTGTCGACTGAATTAACGCGTCACAACGCAGGAAGTGGCGTAACTATCGGCGAGTGTTTGCTTAACCTGTCGAGTTGCCTGCAACGAATGATTCCGGACCATTCGCGCCAGGCCAAACACGCCTGTGAGTATTGCCGTCGGCCGACCGCTTACTGATTGCTCAGTATTGCCTCGCGTGCCCTGAGCGGATCGACCAGCACCTTCACGCGCGCCGTTCCAACTTCTTCGGCGGTGTATGGCTCGAAATCAGCAGGCAGGGTGTCGGCGTTGAATTGGG
>CAZVWF010000117.1:0-233 GCA_964630795.1 uncultured Woeseia sp.
GATTCTCACCGCCGAATTGTTGTAGCAGTCGCTGCGGCTCCAGGTGTATCAACTGGTCGAGCTCCATACCCACCAGCTTCCCGCTTTCAGCTCCGAGATGGTGTTCTGCCGCCCGGTTGGCAAAAATGCAGCGGAAATTGTCATCCCCTCCTTGATTGTCACGAGCAAACCTGAGAATGCCATTGGACGAGTGTTCAACCAGCGAACGTATCTGTTGTTCACTGTCGGCCAAC
>CAZVWF010000117.1:243-6167 GCA_964630795.1 uncultured Woeseia sp.
GGGTGACATCACGGCAAACCACGACCATCCCCTGGTTCTGGCCGGCCGGTCCACGAAGCGGCGCGCTATTCAATTCGAAGTAGCGATCCGTTTTGATTTTCAGTGTCTGCGTTAGATCACGGTCCTTGCTGTAATCAAGAATGGCCTGGGCCTCCGGCACATTCTCCCAGAGCCGCTCACCGATCAGGTCGGCCTCCTCCGACTCGAGCAGGCGTTGTGCCGGCGAGTTGGCACTCACGATACGCCGCGACTTGTCCAGAACGATGATCGGATCGCGCACGTGGTCAAACATCGTTTGATAAGCGAGCGGGCTGAATTCATAGACCCGCATGGCAAGGCTGGCGTACCAGTAAAGCGGCAGCATCAGCACGAGGGTCAATGAAGTGAATAGAAAGTCTATCGATCCCACCCGAAACAGGGTATCCACGACACTGACCGAAAACGGCAATATCGCGCACACCACGAGAAGAACGATTTTCTTGCGATGCGCTCGTGCAATTGTGGGCAGGCGACCGACCATTGCGACCAGGGAAAAACCGAAAAGACCGTAAGCAAAAGGGCCATGTACACGGCTGAACCAGAGGTTTTCGTCAGGCCCCGTAAATTGAATCTTGCCATCCGTCTCAACTACCGACCACAGCAGGTTATGCAACTCATTGGTCATCGCCAGAACGGTCGATATCACCGGAATGATGCAAAGCACTGCGATCAGAAGCGCCGGGGCCCGACCGCGCGTGAACTCACGATAAATACTGTATAGCGCAACCGGCAGGAAGCCCGCCGAGGAAGAAATCAGGGTCCAACCGATGCCATAGATGTAAGGATCGGTGGCGTTATGGGTAAACGCGCTACCGGCCGTCATCATGCCAAGGAAGAACAGGAAATAGCTGACCGTGCTGTTGGACGAACCCATGGATGCCCGGGAAACACGAACGGAGAGCCACAGGTAGAGGACTGTGGCGACCGCAAATACGGCAGGCAAAGTTTTGTCCAACAGCTCAAACAATTTCCGGCTCCGCTTCAACGCAATGTCTTCAGGTCATTGCGATCACCATGGTAGCGGGGAGGCCTTAGTAAACACTGCGACTCACGCCGCATAACGGCCCAAAAAATTGAGTACTGATTCACGGTTTGAGGCACCGAACGGCCTGCTGGTGGCGTGTTAAAGGCCCTCGGCCGTATCGGCGATGAGCGTGTCCACGACCGCGCTCAGGGCCGCTTCGCGGGAATTGCCGGCAGCCACCGACAGTTCGTGAGCCTTGAGTTGCCGGTGTGCACTGGTGCCGCGGCTCAGGATATCGCGGACAGAGGCCACTTCAGCTTCGCAGTCCAACGCTCGCGCGTCTTCGTAGGTCAACTCGAGAATATCGTTCAGTAGCTCTTCGAAAGGTACGATGGATCCCTTCGCGAAATCGATCAGCCCCTCATCGAAGCTGTAGCGCATGGCACGCCAGCGATTTTCATGAACGAGCATGGGGCTATAGGTACGCCAACGCTGATTGTTCAGGCGGAGTCGATAAAGCATGCGCATGATACACACGAGCAGCGCGGCCAGCGCGATAGCGTCATCGAGACGCGTACAAACGTCCATGATGCGCGTTTCGAGTGTCGGGAAACGACCGCTGGGGCGAAGGTCCCACCAGATCTTGGTCGAATCCTGTATGACGCCGGCATTGATCAGGATGTCAACATGCCGCTGGTATTCCGCGTAGCTCTGGAATTTCTCGGGCAACCCCGTCCTCGGCAGCGCGTCAAAAATCGTCAGGCGATAACTCTTGAGCCCGGTGTCGCCGCCGCCCCAGAACGGCGACGAGCAGGACAGTGCGAGCAAATGCGGCAGAAAATAGGCGGCCTGGTTCATCAGGTCGATTCGCAATGCGTCATCATTAATACCGACATGTACATGCATTCCGCAGATGACCATCCGGCGCGCGGCTGCCTGCATCTCCGCCGTCAGGGATTCGTAGCGATCCTTGCGGGTGTGCTTTTGTTCGGACCACAGACTGAACGGATGCGTCGAGCTGGCAATCGGCGCAAGACCATGTCGACCGGTTACCTCGATAATACTCTTGCGCAGCCGGGCGAGGTCTTCCCGCGCCTCCTGCACATTTGCGCAGACCTTCGTGCCGATTTCGATCTGTGACTGCAACAACTCCGTCGTCACCTGGCCGCCCAGCAACTCCTCGCATTCGCTGATCAACGATGCGGGTGGATCGACAACCAAGCTGCGCGTTTCCTTATCGACGAGAAGATACTCCTCCTCCACGCCGATCGTGAATGGCGGATCGTTACGGGTCATCAGACAGACCTCCTCGAATTGATATCTACAGGCTGGACACGAGCCGGCAGCGATGCGAGCAGCGGTTGCATGACCTCGGCGATCCTCTCTACGCCGTCGGCGTGATGAATCAGGTCCTGGCGAATTTCGATGCCAACATGCGACAGGTTGGCCCCTTCTGCATGCGTATCAATCGTGTAATCCTGCGGCGCCTTTCCTGAGTAGGGTTCGTTGTCGCCAACGAGGTACCCCGCCTCCTGCAGTTCATTAATCAATATCTCTGCGGTAACCCGGTCTTTGTCCCAGAGAATCCCCATCTCCAGGGTTCGCGCCTCACCGTTCAGGACCGGTGCAAAACTGTGTATGGCAATAAAGACCGGATTGATTCCCACCCCCTGCAGACGCGCCAGCTCTGCATCGATGGCGCGATGATAGGGATGATAAATCTCGTTGGCGCGCAGTTCCTTGTCTTCCCGGTGTAATCGGCGATTGCCGGGAATCACAACGCCGTCGCCAAACTCGAGGAAGGCGCCCGGATCCATGAGCTGACGGTTGCAGTCGACGATCAATCGCGAATACTCGCAAAGAACAGTCGTTACACCCAGGCGCTCGGCAAGTGTCCGCGTCAGTGCACCCGCGCCGATATCGAGTGCCAGGTGACACCGGCGGGCGAAGGGATCGAGCCCCATCGTGCCAAGCGCACGGGGAAAGCGTCGACTTGCATGATCACAGACCAGGAAGACCGGGGAAACGGCGTCGGGATTGAGAACGACAAACGGTGACGGCTCATCGTCAGCCAACAGCTTGTTCGGCAGAGCCGGATTGTCAGTGCCTTCTTCGGGCATACACGATCTGGTAACAGGTTCCTAGTCGGTGAGTGTACCGCAAGGAGGGCGAGCGGTGCCGCCCGCGATTGAGATCTGTCGTCCAGGCAAGTTGCAAGGTCGAGGCATCATTAATCCAGGCAATCATTCGTCCGACATCCGGTTGGCACAGGCACAAAAACCGGGCAAAGCCCGGTTTTCCTTGGTTTATCGTGATGACAATACCTAGTCGTCAGTTCGACTCCTGCGCCGGCATGGATATAACAGCCTCTCCGTCGGGCCCCTCGACCACATTCATGGGCGATTCCGCGCGTTCCGGTGCGCTACCGACATTGATCGGAATCGCCATCGAACGAATCATGGCACCGCGCGGCGTTTGTATTTCGGCAGACACATTGACGTACAGGCGTCCTTCCCGTTGCGGCACGACTGACAGTTGCCGGACCGCGCCACTCGATACGTCTGTAATCTCAAGGTGCTCGACCTGACCGTCCTGGAACATGAGCGCGCTCTGGTCCGTGATGCTGTAGTGCACATTGACCGGGCCCTGCGAGGAACCGATGGACACATTAATGAGCACAGGGTTGCCAACAATCGGGCTGCCCACGACCTGATAGCTCATGATAATCGGCGCCTGTGGCTTGCCGGGTGAAGCACCATCCAGGTTTGGCATCGGCTTGCCGGCAACAGGCTCCGGCGTCACCGGCGCCTGCATTGCGGTCTCTTCGCTCTGACCACAAGCGGATAACGCTATGACCGACACTACCAATGGCAGGAGGAATTTTTTCATACTGTTCATGTCATCACCTGTCGTAAATTCTGTCGGTTGCGATCAGTTCGCCGTAAAGTCGAAACACACTTGCTCGGGATAATCGACCGGCGAGTCGGTATCGGCATGACGATAGTCATTGATATCGATGACGTAGTCACCTGCCGCGAGCCAGCCATTCGTCGTCGATACCTCGCTGTTGGGCTCGCAACTGAACCCCGTCCAGAACAACTGACCATCGCGCCATACCTGGTAGTCCGGGTCGCTGTGCTCGCTATTTTCCGGGTCATCAAGGTCTGCTTCACAATCGAAACCGTTTGAGGGCTGCGACGGTGCCGGATTCGCGGTCATCGTAAAGGTAACGACGCTATTTGAGGGAATGTTCAGTCGCAGGTATCGATGTTCTGACAGCTTGTTGCCATCTCGATCGGGATCGAATTGCGCATTCACACAGATATTGGTCGTTTGTCCTAATGTGATGTCCGTATACACCGGGAGTACATCCGGTGGCGTACCCGGGTCATCATTTATTTCACTACTCCCATGGATATCGACATTCGAATTAATGTTGTGATCTGTCAGCAAGGCATCAATCAGGGCCGTATCACCCGGGTTCTGCTGCTTCAGGTAGGTGGCGAATGTGAAGATGCTGGTGAATGCAGGTGTTGTCACCTGGGGACCGGTCATGACATCAAGAATGGGCCCGAACCCTATGCTACCCGTGTCGACACCATCGGTATCCGTGTCCCAGAGATCGTAGAGAATCTCGAACACCGAGACCTCGTCGTACCAGCCCTCGTTATTGGTCGGTTCTTCCTCCAGATCGACACCGAATCCGCTCTGGTTGTTGCCAAACCACGCGGTATCGCAATAGACCGGATCATCGAGCACCATGCCGGACAACGCATTGGCGAATCCCTCCCCGAACGCGACGCGTTTGTCCAGGAGATCAGAACCGATGAAATGGCTGCCACCGATGCTGTCCGAGCGCGAAAGATTATCTTCCAGGTAATGGCCCCATTCGTGAACGACCACATGGTCGTCAAACTCCTCGGTATCCGAGCCATCCATGCCCAAAAGAAACAGCTGGCTCTGGCCATTGTAAAAAGATGTCGGCAGATCACCAGCGTCAATATCCGTGGGGCTCGTCGCCTTATTGTCGACGCTCCAGAATGCGTCGAGCGGCGGGAAGGTCGCATTCGGCATATCCGTTGCAACAAAGAGCGTCGCGCTGTAAATCGAATCCAGGATCGCAAACGGCGCAGCAGCCCTCGGCCCCGTGTAGCTGCTGCCGCCCCACCCCGTCGGTGCCGTTAAGTCCAGCGACTGCGGTGAGGTGCCACTGTCGAAGGTACTGGAGTCCATCGCATAAATCGGTCGTTGATCGAGTGGCGGCGCACCATTACTGGTATCGACGTTATTGCGGACCTGCACATCCCATGACAGGTTGCCGACGCGAATCGACTCTGCGAGGACCCGGATGATTACGTCCGTCGAAGGATCTGCGGTAACCGAATACTGGCCCAGGTCATCGGAAACATCTGTGTCCAGAACCGTCCTGCCAACCGCATCGAGCAGCTGCACGGTAGCCTGGCGAATCGGTCGCATTTGAATAGCGCCAAAATCCAATCCGAGGCAAGCGTTCTTCGGTGGCGGAAATTCGTACTGCAGTGTGCCGGAAATCGTCACAGGGCCGGCACTTTCCTGAACGAGAATGTTCACCGAATCGGTCGTTGACAACCCACCCGGATCCGATGCCGTCAATTCAAACGTCAGTTCCTCCGGACTGCCAGCGGTAACGTCTGGCGCGGTAAAGCTCGCTGCCGCAGCGTCTGGTGTATCGAGCGTCACCACAGTCCCCGCGGTTTGCACCCACATGTAGGTTATAGGGTCACCATTTGCATCGGTTGCCGAACCCGACAAGTTGACCTCGGTCATTTCCTGGACCGTCTGGTCAGCGCCCGCATTGGCCACCGGCGCTGCCGGCGCCGGAGGTGGTGGAGGAGGAGGTGGTGGAGGCGGCGGCGGGGGGCCCCCCCCCCCACCCCCACCC
>CAZVWF010000118.1:0-5963 GCA_964630795.1 uncultured Woeseia sp.
TCGACTTCCTGGCGACCTTCTTCTTGCTCGCCTTTTTCTTGCTTGTCGACTTCCTAGCGACCTTCTTCTTGCTCGCCGGTTTCTTGCGGGCAGCCGTCTTTTTCCTGGGCACCTTTTTTTTGCTCACTTTACGATTCTTGCCTGCGGATTTCTTTCGGGCAACGGGCTTCTTCCTGACCGCCTTTTTGCGGGAGGCTTTCGCCGGTTTGCGCTTCTTGCTCGCACGTTTTTTTGCGGGCATTTCTAACTCCTGCCGGACCGAGAAAAACGCGCAATTATACATTGCTCCGGGCGACATGGTAGTGCCAGGAAATGGTTTTTGCCCGGCCAGGTTTTTGTTGACGAAGGGACCCTTTTACGGGCGAGCGAAGCTTGACGCAGCCCATAACTGGCGCGTAGTTCGGCGATTTCGACAAATTCACCGAAGAATCGTTTTATGCCCAAAATTCCATTACACTACCCATATTCAATCAGGCGTTGGGCAAACACCCTCAAATGCGACTTAGCAAGATCAAGCTTGCCGGCTTCAAATCGTTCGTCGATCCCACCACAATTCCCTTTCCTAGCAGCCTGGTCGGCGTCGTTGGACCCAATGGTTGCGGCAAATCCAATGTCATTGATGCGGTACGCTGGGTCATGGGCGAGAGTTCCGCCAGCCGTCTCCGTGGTGATTCGATCACCGACGTCATTTTCAATGGATCGAGTTCGCGGAAACCCGTCGGTGCCGCGTCGGTCGAGCTGCTTTTCGACAATTCTGAAACGACGCTTGAAGGACAGTACGCAAAATATGCCGAAATCTCGATCCGCAGGGAGGTTTCGCGCGATGGCATCTCGACATACTACCTGAACGGCACTCGTTGCCGTCGGAAAGATATCACTGGCGTCTTCCTCGGTACCGGCCTGGGGCCGCGAAGCTATTCGATTATCGAGCAGGGCATGATTTCGCGAATCATCGAGGCGAAGCCCGAGGAAATGCGGTCTTTCATCGAGGAAGCGGCCGGAATCTCCAAGTACAAGGAACGCCGGCGTGAAACCTCGAACCGCATCAAACACACGAAAGACAATCTCGAACGTCTGACCGATGTCCTCGAGGAGGTCGAAAAACAGATCAAGCACCTTGATCGTCAGGCGAAGACCGCTGAGCGTTACGGACGGTACAAAGACGAAGAACGAAAGACTGCAGCCGAGCTGCTGGCGTTGCGCCTACGAGACCTGGATGCGAGATTCAAATATTCCAAGGGCGTGTTGGCAGAGAAGGAAACTGCGCTGGAGTCGCTCATCGCGGCACAGCGCAGTACCGAAGCGAAGATGGAGGACGCGAGAAGTCGGCAGAGCGACCGATCTGATGAATTCAATGAAGTGCAGGGGCGCTACTACAAAGCAGGCTCGGAGATTGCTCGGATAGAGCAGACGATTGAACACGCGCACGATTTACGCGAGCGCCAGCAGGAAGATCTGGAACAGGCAGTTGAGGGCGCCGCAGAAATCGCGGGCCACATCAACAAGGACGAATCGGAGATCGCGCAGCTTGAGCTGACGCTTAATGAGCTGGTTCCAGGGCTGGAGAATGCCAAGGCCAGGCAGGAACGGTCACAGTCGTCACTGGATCAGGCAGAGTCAGCGCTGGCAGAGTGGCAGCAGCGATGGGACGAATACAATGAAAGGGCCAACGCAGCTCGGCAGACGAGAAATGTCGAACAAACTCGTTCAGAGCAGCTGGAGTCCCGACTGGATAGCCTGGCTGAGCGACGTCGCAAGCTCGACGAATCACGACAGTCGGCTGATCCTCAGGCGCTCAAGGAATCGTTTGAACGCCTGTCCGCGCAGGAACAACACAAGCGACAGGCCAGGGAGGAGTTCGAACGACATCTCGCGGATACCAGGGAGAAGATTCACAAGCTTCGGGAGCAGGATAAGAAGCTCAGCAAGCTGGTGGAGGAACGCCGTGCGTCCCTGATTTCCGCACAATCCAAATATGCATCAATGGAGGCGATCCAGAAGGCAGCGTTAGGCGAAGGCGATGAAGGTGTCCAGGGCTGGCTCGAATCCTCGGGCTTGCAGGATGCGTCGCGCGTGGCCCAGTCCATCGATGTTGCGGAAGGTTGGGAAACGGCGATTGAAACGGTCCTCGGCGACTACTTGCAGGCGGTGTGCGTCGACGACGTCGCTGGTGCGACGTCATGCCTCGCAGAACTTCACGAGGGAAGCGTTACGTTGCTAATTGAGTCCCCGGACGCCGTCGAGGGTGACGAGTCTGCGGCGACGCTGGCCAGCAAGGTCTCGCAGGCACCCAAAGCGGTTCTCCAGATACTGCGAACCGTCCGTGTTGCGGAGACGCTGGATAAAGCGCTGACGATTCGCGAGCAACTGGAGGATCGCGATGCCGACGGTTCGGTCATTACCGCCGACGGAATCTGGTTGAGTCGAAACTGGTTGCGTGTCAGCCGCGACAAAGACGCTGGTGCCGGCATTCTTTCCCGTGAACATGACATGCGTAGCCTGAAGGACGAGATACGTGAATTACAGGCACGCTGCGACAGTGCAAGCAAGCTTGCGAAGGACGGCAGGACGCGCCTGGGCCAGCTGGAGGATCGGCGTGAAAAGCTGCAGCGCGATGCAGCTGCCTTGCTGGATGAATACTCCGACACCAAGGCAAAGCTGGATACCGCGCGTTTTCAACTGGACCAGGCGAATGCCCGCGAGGAAGCGATTTCCGAAGAGTCCGGTGATATCGAGAAGGAGCGCTTCGCCGCCGAGGAACAGGCCAGGAACTCTCAGTCGCAGTACGCACAGGCGGTCGATGCCCTGTCAGACCTTGACGAACAGAAGCAGGCGTTGGAAGCCCAACGTAGCGAGCTTCGACAAGAGTTGGAGCGCGTGAGGGCGCAGGCGGATGAAGATCGCGCCGCGGCCCATGATTTGGCCATCCAGTTTGAGACGCGCCGGTCCAGCAAGGACTCCGCCGCGCAGGGCCTGGCTCGCATGCAATCGCAACTGACGCACTTTAAAACGCGTGAGCAGGAAATTCGTCAGCAGCTGGAACACAGCCAGTCACCGTTGGCAGACAACAAAGCGGAGCTGGCGCGGCAGCTTGAAATTCGGGTTAAGGTTGAAGAAGAGCTTGCCGAGGCAAGAAAGCACGTCGAAATAGTCGAAAACGAATTGCGTGAACTGGACCAGGACCGGCTGCGCAACGAGCAGAATGTTGAAGAGTCACGAGCGGCAGTGAGCGAAGCGCAAATGGCTGTGCAGGAAATCAGTGTTCGGCGTGAAGGTTTTGCAGAGCAGTTTGCACAAACGGCCTTCGACCTTCAGGAACTTCTTGCCGAGCTGGATGAGAATGCCAACGTCGAGGCCTGGGAGGAATCGCTTGAGAAAATTCAGCGACGGATCAATCGATTGGGACCGATTAACCTCGCGGCAATCGACGAATTCAAGGAACAGTCAGAGCGCAAGGAATATCTCGACTCGCAGCTGGCCGATCTCCGGGACGCGCTAGAGACACTGGAGAGCGCCATCCGCAAGATCGATCGGGAGACGCGCACGCGATTCAAAGAGACGTTCGACAACATCGATACAGGATTCAAGCGGCTCTTCCCCAAGTTGTTTGGTGGCGGGCATGCTTACCTGGCACTGACCGGAGATGACCTGTTGTCCGCCGGTGTGACTGTAATGGCGCGGCCGCCGGGCAAGCGAAACAGTACGATTCACCTCCTGTCAGGTGGTGAGAAAGCACTGACGGCGGTGGCCCTGGTGTTTGCAATATTCGAACTCAATCCTGCACCGTTTTGTTTGCTCGACGAGGTGGATGCGCCGCTGGATGATGCAAACGTTGCGCGCTTCTGCGATATCGTTAAAGAGATGTCCGAGGTCGTACAATTCGTGTTCATAACGCATAACAAGGTCACCATGGAAATGGCGCGCCAGCTAACCGGGGTTACAATGCAGGAGCCCGGTGTTTCTCGCCTGGTATCTGTCGACCTGGATGAGGCTGTGAAGATGGCGGCGAGCTAATTACAGATTTGACCGGGTATCAATATGGATGGTCTGCGTTGGTTGCTGTTTGGGTTTGGTCTGGCTGTCGTGGCAGGTGTTTACCTGTTCACGCGCTATCAGCGTAAGAAGCTTCAGGATTCGCCACAGCAAGACCTGTTCGACAGCCGTAATGAATCGGTCCTATCCATACCTCGCACCGAACCTTCACTGGGCGAGGAGTCGATGCTGGACGACGTTGAGCCTGAGGACGATGAGGGGCCGGAACACGGTCCCGATGAGTTGTCAGCGGCATCCGAACAAAAATTTGTGACCCTGAGAATTGTCGCACGGGATAGCGGTGCGTTCCCTGGCGATGACCTGGTACTGGGATTGCGTGGTATTGGCATGCGCCATGGTCAGTTCGGCATTTTTCATCGCCATGACGGGAACGACGAAGACAGGGTGATATTCAGCGCAGCCAGCCTGGTCGAACCGGGTAGTTTTGACCTGGCCAATATCAAGGACCAGGAGATTCCGGGTATCAGTTTGTTTATGGTCTTGCCGGGTCCGGTGGATGGAGCCGCTGGCTTCGATCTCATGATGACGGCGGCACGTGCGCTGTCCCAATCGCTCAATGCCGAACTTCTGGACGAGTCAGGTAGCACACTGAGTATCCAGCGTGAAAGATACCTCCGCGAAGAGATTATTCAGTATGAGCACACCATCGGTGTCGTGTAGGCCACCGGAAGCCGATGCCAGCTTCTGTCGCGACCAGGCAAACCGTTGAATCGCTCCGTGAGCAGATCCGGCATCACAATTATCAATACCATGTGCTTGATGATCCGGATGTGCCGGATGCTGAATACGACCGCCTGGTTCGCAAGCTTCAGGCGCTTGAATCGGAAAACCCTGAACTGATTACACCGGATTCGCCCACACAACGTGTTGGCGCGGAACCCGTATCTGAATTCGGTTCGGTACAACATGCGATTCCCATGCTGTCGCTCGATAACGCGTTCAGTGAAGAGGAGCTTCGCGATTTTCACAGACGGGTTACGGAACGGCTGGAACTGGATCTCGACGGTGACTTGAGTTACGCGGCCGAACCGAAACTCGATGGCGCGGCGGTGAGTCTTTTGTATCAGGACGGGCAACTTGTGCGGGGTGCCACACGAGGTGACGGGACGACCGGTGAGAATATTACCCACAATGTCAGGACCATCGATACCGTCCCATTGAGTCTCTATGGCCAGGGATTCCCGTCAACGCTCGAGGTGCGTGGTGAGGTCTATATGCCCCGGGCTGGCTTTCACGCATTCAATGAACAGGCGGCGAAGAAGGGCGAGAAAACATTTGTGAATCCAAGAAATGCAGCTGCCGGCAGCCTGCGTCAGCTGGATCCGCGACTGACGGCGGAGCGTCCCCTGGATATTTACGTGTATTCAGTTGGCCAGGTTGTGGGTGGTTCGTTGCCTGACCGTCATAGCGAGATTCTCGATCAGCTGCAGGAGTGGGGCTTTAAAGTTTGCCCGGAACGAAAACGAGTCGACGGAATCGACGGTTGCCTTGCCTTCTACGAGGATATTGGTGCCAGGCGCGACTCATTGAGCTACGACATTGACGGCGTCGTTTACAAGGTTGATCGCCTTGCTTTTCAGCGGGAGCTGGGATTTGTGTCCCGGGCGCCGCGATGGGCGATCGCCCACAAGTTCCCAGCCGAGGAAGAACTCACTGTGGTCAGGGATATCGAGTTCCAGGTGGGACGCACCGGGGCGGTGACCCCGGTGGCCCGACTCGAGCCGGTATTTGTTGGTGGTGTCACGGTCAGCAATGCGACGCTCCACAATATGGACGAATTACATCGTAAGGATGTACGAATCGGCGACACGGTGATTGTGCGGGGGGCCGGTGACGTAATTCCCTAGGTGGTCAAGGGCGACGGCGCCGACGACCTCTATGTCACTAACCTGGGGCCCAACATCCTCTAC
>CAZVWF010000119.1:0-5962 GCA_964630795.1 uncultured Woeseia sp.
TGGCCTTCGCCACGAGGTCGAGCGCTGCCTTGACGACTTTACGTGATGAGCCGACATTGAGACGCATCCGGCCCGAGCCACCCAGGCCATAGACCGTACCTGGATTCAGGTAGACGCCCGAATTCTTCACCAGCCAGTCCTGGAAATAGACTTCCGCGCTTCGCATTTCTTTCTTCTCGGCCATCTCGGCGGCGCCGATCTTATCCATCGTTTCACTGAAGTCGAGCCAGACGAGGTACGTGCCTTCCGGACGGGTAAGGCCGACCGATGGCATATTCCTGGCCACGTAGTCCTCGGTGAACTTGTGGTTGTCGTCGAGATAAGCGAGCAATTGATCCAGCCACTCGCCACCGTCCCGGTAGGCGGCTTCATGGGCCACATAACCCAGGGTGTTGATGGCTCCATAGTGGTAATGCTGTACCCGGGACAGCAAGCTCGGATCCGACGAATGCCAGTAGGCGTTCTTCATGCCGGCCATATTGAAGGTCTTGCTGGCGGAATTGAATGACAGGCTGTTGTTGACGATATCCTTGTCCGGCAGTCGCGCGAACGGCACGTATTCGTGACCCGGTCGAACGAAGTCAGAATGAATTTCGTCCGAAAGTACGACGACGTCGTTTTGGAGGCACAACTGACCGATCTTGAGGAGTTCCTCTTCCGTCCAGACATTGCCGGTTGGGTTCTGCGGATTGCAGACGATCATCGTCTGCGCTTCCGGGTCGGCCAGCTTGGCCTCCAGGTCATCCCAGTCAATCTCGTAGCGACCGTCGACCTGGTGCATTTCACTGTCGATCATGTCCGTGTAGGTGTGCCGGGCGATGCCATAGAAGCCTGAATATGCCGGCGAAAGTTGCACGATCTTGCTGGCCGGTCGCGAGAACGTCCGAATGGCAGCGATCATACCTGGAAGGACGGCGGACGACAGTTGAATGGTCGATGGATCCAGTTCCAGATTGTTACGTTCGGCATTAAATTCGGCGATGGCTTCCCTGAGCGAAGTCGTGCTGCTCATATAGCCCCAGGTGTGGTGCTTGCATCGCTCGGCCAGCGCTTCGGTGATACAGGGTGGGCATTCGAAATCCATTGTCGCGACGCCCATGCCGTACTTGAATTCGCCGTCCGGATAGCGCCTTGCCGGCCCATCCCAGCGGGCACAGTTCCAGCCGCCCCGCTCATAGACGGTCTCGAAATCGTAATTGCCGTTTTTGAACAGGCCTCCGCCCTCGTCATCGTCCGCGATGACCGCTGTCGATGAACCCGCAGCGCCCGCAAGCGCCGTCATTCCAGCGCCTTTCAGAAAGCTTCTGCGGTCAAATCCCGTGTTACTCGGCATGGTTTATTCCCCCTGGATAGTCTGCCACCGCTCTTCAACGAGAACTTCGCGGCAAAGAATAACGGATTTGTAATATGAACTGGGCCTTGAGGCTCATCTTCGTTGGCGCGCCTCGACGGTCAGTTCATTGAGCGCACCGTCCTTGTAGTCGAGCTCAGTGTCGCCGGGCGCATAGCGGCTGAGCGAAAGGATGTAGGCAAGAATATCGACGTATTCCTTCTCGGTCAGGAAGCCCGGGTTGCTCTCGGGCATCGATGTCATCATGACCGTATACAGAATGCCGATCGGCTGGCCTTCCCATCGCTTCATAACCGGCCGGAAATACTTCTTGTCATGGCACAGCAGGCAATGTTGCGCGTACAGGGTTTCCCCCACATCGGCCTGATCCTCGGTATAGACACCGTCGTTGGTGGTCCGGGGATCAGCCGCACTGCTGTCGGCCCAGGCGGCCAGCAGCAGCGGCAAAACCAGGCGCACAATTTTCCTGCTAATCATGGTGAGATAGTTACATCCACTCGGTGAATTTCAACTGAATCGGCGCCTAGAAGTCCGCCAGCGCCATCGCAGTCAACTTCGGTCCGGTCTGCAGCATGATGTACTGCCGGCCTTCGTGGATATAAGTCATCATGCCGTAGTTACTGTCCGCCGGCGCTTCGACCTGGGCCAGGGTTTCGCCGGTGGCCTTGTCCACGGCAAAAATCGTTGGCGTACCGTCACTGATGTTACCGGCATAGATCAGCAGATTGGGCGTAACCACCATCTGTGCGACACGGAGGCCGTAACCCGTATTCGGGATATTCATGCCCTGCAGAACGGGGTGATTCAGGACGGCGTCCGGCGTCTCGCCGACCGGAATCCACCAGAGGTGTTCGCCCGTGTTCATGTCGATCGCTGTAATACGGCTGTAGGGCGGCTTGAAAATGTTGAGACCGTCCGGTCCGCGAACGCCGAAGCCACTCAGTACCGCGTAGTCAGCAATGGTCGTTCCGGTTGGCTCTTCGAGAATCGCGTCGCGCTCCGAGCCCGGTGCGATGATGCGCGTCGTGCAGTGCTTGCGTGAGGTCACATACAGGACGCCGGTGGTGGGATCGGCAGCGGCCGGGCCGTCGATATTCACACCGCCGATATCACCTGGGCACCACAGCGAGCCTTTCAGTTCCTGGTCGTTGCCACGATGGAGCGGCGGCTGGAACAATGGACCAATCTCGTAATCGGCCAGCATTTCAACCGTTCTCGCTCGCAGCTCGGGCGTGAAGTCGATCAGGTCGTCTTCCGTCAGCCCCTGAATGTCGTAGGGTGCCGGCTTGGTCGGAAATGGCTGGGTCTCCGAGAGTTTCTCGCCAGGAATCTTCGAGGCGGGAACCGGTCGTTCCTCGATGGGCCAGATAGGTTCGCCCGTTTCGCGATTGAACGTATAAACAAATGACTGCTTGGTGACCTGCGCGACGATCGGCACAACCCGGCCATTCTGTGTCACGTCCATCAGGACAGGCGCCGTGGGTGTGTCATAGTTCCAGATGTCGTGATGCACCAGCTGGTAATGCCATGCACGTTCGCCGGTCTTCACGTCCAGCGCGATAAGGCTGGTGCTGAACAGGTTGTCGCCCGGGCGGAAGCCACCGTAGAAGTCGACGGTAGCGCCGTTGGTCGGAATGTAGACGAGCCCCCGTTCCTGGTCGGCGGACAGCGGCGCCCACGACGAGATGTCACCGGTCCATTTCCACGCATTGTTTTCCCAGGTCTCGTGACCGAACTCGCCGGGTCCCGGCAATACGTTGAATTTCCATAGAAACTCACCCGTTTTCGCGTCATAGCCCAGGATATCGCCGGGAATGTTCTCGATACGGGACTGGTTGTAGCCCTGCTCGGCAGAGTTGCCCACGACGATGACGTCGTTGACCACGATCGGTGGCGAGGACGATGTGATGTAGCCGACTTCCAGTGGAATACCTTCGTAGGGGTCATACTCGTGGCCGAGATCCGCCAGCATGTCGACGACGCCCGTGTTCGGGAAGCCATCGATCGGGACCTTCCTGCCGAAGCCGTCCAGGGGTTTGCCGGTCCCGGCGTCGAGCGCTGTCAGGAAGAAGCCTGGCGAGACGATGTAAATGACATCGCGGCCGTCGATATTCGCATATGCAATGCCCTTGCCGTAGTCCTTGCGCATCGAGTACTCGTAGCGCCGCGTGTTCGGTTCACGGTAGGACCACTTGGTCTCACCGGTCGATGGGTCAATGGCTACGACATGACGGCGCGGGCCGGCGACCGTGTACAGCGTGCCGTTGATGTAACTGGGCGTCGAGCGTCCGCTGGCGGCGTTGAAACTCGCGCCGTCCCAGGCCCAGGCTTCCTCCAGGTCCTCGAAGTTATCGGCATCAATTTCGTCGGCTGGCGAGTAACGCGTATGCGCGGAGTCGCCGCCGAGATAGTGCCAGGCGCCGTCGGCTGTGCCGGGCGCTTGCGCAAATACTTGAAAAGAAAAGAAAACCCCTGCCGTTGCGACAGCCAATACTCGTTTCATTGTTCTCCCCCCGGAGGTTATCCGATCAGGATACCTCACGCCCTGTAGCAGGAAAACACTCAGGCCCGATCATCGTCGTGATCTTGACAATCCTTGTGATTCGGCTGATACGGGCGCGGGCGGAAACTGATGTGTTTATGTCGTATCGTAGGGGTCAGGCTGGAGCGTGGGGTATCGAATGGCCGTCCAAAATCCTGTTATCGTCGTGCCGGGCATCACCGCCACAGATCTTGTTGATGACTATCCGCTCAAAGCGGACGAAATCTGGACGATGGTTTTCAACAAGGCGCACGACCGCATCGCCCTGCACCCGGATGACCTGCGTTACGAAGCTATCGAGCCGGCACACGTCGTGGCCGGGCAGGTGTTTCCAGTTTATCGCGACCTGATTCATGCGCTGCGCCATGAATTGTCTGCCCGCGCGGATCGGCCGACGCCGGTATTTGCGTTTCCCTACGACTGGCGCATGGATGTATGCGCGACGGCGAAGAAACTCGGTCGCTTTGTCGATGAAGTCATCGCCAGGACCAAACTCCTGAAACACTATGGCCGCGCGGAAGACCTCAAGGTCGATCTCGTTGGTCACTCAATGGGCGGACTGGTGATCACTGAATACCTGGCCCGGAGGGGCCGGCGTTCGGGTGTCGAAAAGGTGGCGACGATTGGCACGCCCTTCCTCGGTTCTATCGAAGCGATCGTCAAAATTACGACCGGGATGAGCCTGATCACGGGACCGGAGCCCCGGGAACGAGAACGGGAGGCGGCACGAGTGACGCCTGCCCTCTATCAGTTCTTTCCGAGTTACGAGGGTGCGACGACGGATATAGAGGGCAATCAAGTCGATATGTTTGATGCCTCCAATATCCAGGAAAGTCTCATAGACAGTCTCGCGGAATTCGTGCGCCTGTATTCGGTATCCACCCGACGCAGTGAGCGTCGCGATCGGGCTAAAGCGATTCTCGGCGATATGCTGGCCAACGCCAGGCGGCATCGAAAGAATGTGGAGACGTTTCGTCTGTCGGATGCCGGTATTCGTCGCAGTCACTGGCTGGCGGTGATTGGCATAGGTGAACGAACCCGGGTCCAGATGACGATCAATGATACGCCGAACGGTTCGCGCTTTTTGATCGATGAGACGCAATTTGTCAATGAGTTCAACGTGCCGGGTAACGGTATCGCGAGAACGGGTGACGGTACCGTTTCGTTGGCGGCCGCAATTCCACCCTTCCTGCCGTCGACGAAGCCTGTTTGCGTCAATGACTCGGATCTCGAGTTTCTGGAGCTTCGCGACCGCATCATGGTCGGTGTGGGTGATCTGCACGGCCTGTTGCCGCGCATCAACCTGGTCCAGCGCCTCATAAGCAAACATCTGAACCCGCGCTATCGCGGACGTGTCTGGGGACGACGCCTGCCGGGCGCACAGTCCTGGAATCCGCCGATTGAGGGGTTGCCGGAGAGGTAGCGTCCCGGCTCAGTTCTCCAGGCGTGGAAACTCGCTGGCGATGTCGTCGCCCGTGAAGTTCGCCGCCCAGCCCTCGGGATTATTGAACAGGCGAATAGCGGTGAACGTCGGGTGTGGTCCCATATCGAACCAGTGACGCGTATTGGCGGGGACCGATATCAGGTCGTCTTTCTCGCACAGCACTGAAAAAACCTTGTCGTCCACGTGCATGATGAACAGTCCCTGACCGCGCACGAAGAACCGGACTTCATCCTCGCTGTGCGTGTGTTCATCCAGGAACTTCTTGCGAAACGCCTCTTTTTCGGGGTGGTCAGGATGCATGCTGACGACATCCCAGGTCTGGTAGCCGCCTTCGGCGACCAGCCGGTCAATCTCGGCCTGGTAGGCGGCGATAATCGTTTCGTCATCCATGGCGTCGGTGATTTCTCGATCGGCAGACCAGCGCTCAATGCGAATGCCGGCATCACCCAACGCCATTGAAATTTCGGCAAAGTCATCGGTCGACAACAAGGCCGTGTTTGGGTCGTTTTCAGCGTAAATCGTCAGTTGGCTCATCGTCAGGACTCTGGTTTATCAGGCAACTCGATGTTACCAGCAATAATCTCGTCAAAACTGCCGGCCACCGGATGGTCGCCAACAATAACGT
>CAZVWF010000120.1:0-5945 GCA_964630795.1 uncultured Woeseia sp.
TGCCGCCTGGCGGTGCTTCGGCCAGGACCGTCGTCGACGTCAGGGCAGAAACCAGAAGAATGAATAATTTCCAAACGCGCCTCATAGCGTGCCCCCCATGTAGTCGTCACGCACGAAGAACGCTTTCAGACCATTGCGCTGTCCTCGCCATTCGCCGGTACCGGATCCACGTACGTCACCAGGCACTTTGTCGAGCCCGAACGTGTAAACCGGCCGATCACGATATGCCCAGACCGACAATGCGTCTTCCTGTTCGGGCTGCGCGCGGTGACCGGTTTTCGGATCGATGCTGATCACGCTCCAGGCACTGTTTTGTCCCGGGTCACCCGGCTCGGCTTCGAGGTACGGCCAGTACTCCAGGCATCGCTCCGCTTTACCACCGCCACACATCGCCAGTCGGTACACCTGCGTATCGTCCGGGTGGTCACAAGCCAGTTGATCCTGAGAATCGTCGCCGCAGATGTAGGTGTAGATAGTCATGCCGCTAGCATCCGCCAGTACATCGCCGGTCAGGGTCGACTGAAGGGTGAAGCTCTCCGGAAACGGTGGCGCTTTTTGCGTAAATACGTTGGACCACCCGGGTTCGTCGCTGCCCTGTAGACTCCACGACGACTGGTCCAGTTCATAGGTATAAAGGAGCCTGCCGCGGAACATCCATTGCCGCACGCCCGGCGAGCGCTCTACGAATGACCACTCCCCTTTTGCCCGCGCCAACTCTGGCGCAACCACCGGTCGCCAGTTCTGCAGGCAATCGTCAATACAGGCGATCTGCGATTTGGTATCCCGGTCGAAGGCATACACCGAATAGTTCTTGTCCGTCGTCAGCAGGCGCCCGTTCGTCGTGCTCCTGACCGAGAATCCCGGCGGCAGCAGCGACGGCGGCGCAATGGGCACACGATTCGCCGGTGAATCCCCGCCATAACGGCGCTTGCTTCCACCCAGCACGTCACCCGGCGCCTTGTCGCGGATCGACGTGTAGACCGGCTGCTCCTCAAAGGCCCACTGCTTCGTGCCACCCTTCCGATCGACGATCGACCATCTGCCGACAGGTTCTGAACCATCCTCAGCGAGAAGCGGTGGCCAGAGGTCCGTACAACTGGGCCTTGAATCCAGGTCAGGGAGCTTGATGTCCGGCGGATAGGGGCTCATCAGGCCTGCCGTAACGGTCAGCACTTCATCGTAGCAAGCCGGATTTTCAGGTGGCTCCCCGCTGTAACCGTTTCGTTGTTTATGCTGCGGCCAGATGTAGAGGGTCATGCCGTCCGCGTTCGCGTAAACAGGACCTTCGAGGTCCGTCGCCTGAACCTGGATCCCGGGCGGTACCGGAACATTGACCCACGCCTCGGTGGCACCGTCCCCCGCCGAACCCGGCATCGCAATCAGCAGTGAAACAGCAACGCAAATCCTGCGCATGCGCTCAGACCAGGATCTCACTGATCTCATCGGAGGTAGTGTTGCTCTTGTCACCCCAGGAGGGGATATCGAGACCCATGAGCCGCTGAGCGGTATAGCCGAGCCGACAACCCGGGCTGCCACCACCATCGATGTGCAGGCCGGTTTTGACACGGCCGCCGGCCGTACCGGCACAGAACATCGGAATGCCCTCGATGCCGTGAATCTTCGCAAACGACTGATCGGTCGTGGCATAGATAAAGGCGTTGTCGAGCAGATTGCCATCGCCTTCGCGGAAGTCGGCCAGCGCGCCGACATAGTAAGCCAATTCCTCCATTGCACGCCGCGTATACCAGGACACATTCGGCTGGCACTGCAATTCGGGATCGACCGCTTCTTCATGGGTGGCCGTGTGATGCGGCTTGTCGTAACCCGGCTTGGTTGTCGCAGAGAATGCCGAGGCATAAAACATATTGAAGACCCGTGTCTGGTCGCAGGCGACTGCCATCAGCATCAGGTCGGTCATCATGCGATGCCGTTTGGAAACCAGGTAGGCGTCGAGCCCCGTCGGCAGGTCTTCGGGCTTGTCCGTCACGATACAGGCTTCTCTCGGGTCCGGCTTCTGCAACTGCAAATCGAAGCGACGCTCCAGGTCACGGACGCCCGTAAAATACTGATCCAGTCGTGCACGATCCTCGACACCGAGCAACTTGTTGAGTTTCCTGGCGTCGTCGAGCACGACCGAGAGCGAACTCTTGCGAATCATCGTCCGGGGGTCCGGCGTGAACTCCTCGGCATTCGGGTCCTGGAAGTCGGTACCGAACAAGCGCTGATAAAACCGCAGTGGCGACCACTCTGGTGCGTTTACCGAGTTGCCATTTTCGTAGCTGAAGCTGTCACGAATGTCACCGGTTGCGGTGGCACTGAGCGACCGGAATCGCGTGGCATTACCGATCTTGCGCGCAACGGTAACGTCGATGGTTTCTCCCGGCTTGTTTTCCGCAGTCATCGGCGCAATGCCGGAGCGCAGGATCACCCAACCGGAATGGTGGCACAGGTTCGGTGCGGCATCTTTGAAAACATGAAAGTTCGTGAACAGGTTAATGTGCTGCTGGATCGGCGCCAGGGATGCTATTTCCGGCGGCAGATCGAAATTCGGCCCGGTCTTTTTCGGCACGAAGATGGCTTCGCTCATACCGAGGCCCCAGGACCAGGTTCCGAAGCGCATCGGGATCGGCGCACCGTTGGCCAGCGCGGTGCCGTTCTCATTGAGGAAGCAATTCAGGAACGGCAAGGCCACCGTAACGGCGCTGCCGTTCAGTGTGCCTTTCAGGAATCGGCGCCTGCTCAGTTTGCCCATGTCACTGTCTCCTCGGCCAGCCTGACGCTGGTAAAGGCCCGGCTCATCGCCAGGTCGCGCAGCAGGTCCGGTACCCGGTAATTATAACCGGCAAATCGATCGGTGAAATAGTCGATGGTTGCCCGGTCATGGCGCAGGGAAACAGGGCCACCGGTCCCGTAGGCATACAGCCGGTTGACGAGGCAGTACGGGAGCTTGGGGTGGTTGCGCATTGCGACCGTCAGTCCCGCGATATCGTCATAGAAGGCGCCATCCAGCTCCCCCCTTATGTCCAGTTCCGCTCCGTTTTCGGTTTCACGATAACGGCCGGCGCCGTCGAAGTTCTCCAGCGACAGGCCCATCGGATCGGTAATCAGGTGGCAGCCGGCGCAGGAGGGATTGGTGTTGTGCACCTGCAGCCGTTCCCGCGCTGTCGGCACGTCACCCGCATCCTCGAGCGCCGAAAAGTCCACGTTCGGCGGCGGTGGCGGTACTTTCTGACAGAGGAACAACTCGCGCAGGGCCTTGCCCCTGAGCGTCGGTGAACTTCGCACCGCATGCGAATGCGCGGCCAGGAAGCTGACCTGGGTCAGGAGACCCTGGCGATGATCATCATCGGAGAACGTATAGGGGACCCATCCAGCCGATGTCGGGGTCCCGTAGACGGCGCCCAGGCTCATCGACATAAAGGTATCGCGTGTTGTGAACAGGTCGCGGTAATCTGCTTTCTTGTTCAGCAAATGATCGATAACCGTGCGGAGTGTCTGCTCGCGTGCATCCGCCAGCGTTGCGCCCGTGACCATCGGGTACACCATCGGGTCTTTGGCGAGGCTGTTGAATTCATCAAAGGCCATCATGTCATCGAAAAAGGCTCGCATGCCCTGTTCGAGACGCGAACTGCCGAGCAAGCGGTCCACGGCTCGTCGCAACCCTTCCTCGGTATGTAGTTCCCCGGTTTCTGCCGCAAGCAGCAGCGTGCTATCGGGCGGCGAATTCCACAGGAAGAAACTCAGCCGGGAGGCAAGAGACCAGGCATCCAGCCGCATTTCGCCGGGATTATCAGGATCAGGTTCCGCCGTGTCGACGATGAAAAGTACACCGGGGCTGACGAGGATGGCCTCGAGCGCGATAGCCAGCCCATCGTAAAAGTCATGGGTGGTGTCAGCTGCCTCATTGGCCACGTCGACCAGCGCAGACACCTGGTTTTCATCGAGCGGCTGTCGATACAGCAAGCGGCCGGTCGCTTTGAGGAATTGCGTTGCGCAGTCGGGATCTGCTGCATCGGGGGACGCCGGCGTGCAGGGAACCAGGAAATCCCGATGCTCTTCATCGACCACTTTGGCCGCGATAAAACTGGCCGTCTGCTGAATCTGCGATACCTGGTCGGAGGTCACACCAACAAATGTCGCGCCTGAGGCCAGCAAGCCGTCCGTTCTAGCCAGCGGTGGCAGCGGCGGCAGCGCCGCATCCGCAACATCCTGACCGAATACCTGCGCGATCGTGTTTGAATATTGCTCGCCGGTCATCAGGCGCACACGCAGTGGCGTCGCGCTGTTTTCCGGTTCGGCAGGCTCGTTCGTACAGCCGACCAGCACCGCCAGTGCAGCTGCCGCAAGCAGGTGTCTGATTGCCCTAATTGGTGAGCGCAAAACGTCCTCTGTGCGTGCCTTTGTGGGCGAAAATTATATCACTGGGCCTGTGAGTTTCCGGCTTGTGGAAACGACCTATCTCGTCAGGCGTACTATCGCTGCGCCGCCACCTGGTCCGGCGTCACGAGACCTGCCCGGTTATCCCAGGAATTCCTTATATAAGTAGCGACCGCGGCGACCTCGTCGTCGTCGAGCTCGTACCGGAACTCATCCATCAGCACGCGCCAACGCTTGGGGAAATCATCAAAATCCGGAACCTTCGGCCCATACAGAATCGTATTAATCATCGAGGCCGGATTGTCGGACTGTACGACGAGGCTGCCCCGGTTCAGTCTTGGCCCCATTTCAGTATCACCGAGGCCAGTGGGCAGGTGACAGGTACCGCAATGCAGGTTGTAGACCGTGCGGCCCCGGCCCATGACCGATGGATCCGGTTCAGCGGCATCGGCGCGGTCTTCACCCGGCGTCAATTGCAGGTAGGTCGCCATCGCATCAATGTCCGACTCATCCAGGTGCCGGGTGCTGTGCATGACGACTTCGATCATCGGCCCGGTGACGTCCAGGAATTCGTTTCTGCCGGATTGCAGATAGTCGGTGAGTTCGTCGTGCGACCACAGGCTCAGGCCGATGTTGCCGGACGTAATGTCGGGCGCAGACCACGTCCGGTACGCGCCCTCCCCGACACGATCGAGATAAGCGCCGCCACGCAACACCTCGTCAGCCACTTCCGCGCCAAGTCGATTGCGGGGCGTGTGACAGGCGCCGCAATGCGTGAGCCCTTCAACGAGATAGGCGCCGCGATTCCATTCCGCCGACCGGTCCGGGTCTTCGACAAATGCGCCAGGCTCGAAAAACAATGCCTTCCAGAACCCCATCAGGGCCCGGATGTTGAAAGGGTAGGACAGCTCGTTCCCGGGCGATGCCTGCGCGACCGCTGGAATGCTTTGGAAATAGGCATACAACGCAACGATGTCCTCATCGCTTGTCCGCGTCAACGACGGATAGGGAAAGGCGGGATACAAATGTGTGCCATCCGGCCTGACGCCGAGACGCATGGACGCCAGGAACTCCTCGACGGTCCAGTCGCCGATACCGGTTTCACTGTCAGGCGTGATGTTGGTCGAATAGATCGTCCCGAAGGGCGTTTCAAACGGGAGTCCGCCCGCCATGAACGCGCCGCCTTCGACGGTATGACAGGTGCCGCAATTCCCCGCAATCGCGACGTATCGTCCACGCTCGATCAACGCCTCGGAATCGAGATCGACGGCCACCAGTTCATGATCGATGGACCTGGGCGGGCCAGCGACGATTACAAACACAAGCAGGCCCGTCAGGACTGCCGCGAATGCAACGAGGATTTTCAGAATTCTGGGCACGACCGGCGCATGGACTCTCCGCCCCTCGGTAAGAGGAGCGCATCAGTACACTCGATAGTGAGGATCAGACCGAACAGGCCATGTCCTGGCCACAACAAAGGGGCGACTTGATCTTGCCGTGACTATTCGGGCACTCGGAAATCTGTACGGAGTTGCCTTCACCCAGGTCGAGCGAGCCATTCACCAGCG
>CAZVWF010000121.1:0-5931 GCA_964630795.1 uncultured Woeseia sp.
GGCTGGCTGGAAACCGGGTCACCGGCCGAAATGGAGATTTATCCGCACATAGTGAGAATTGCGCAGGTGTTTGTTGCGGAGGGCCTGTCCGATGCGGTGATCCAGCCCGGTGTGACCACGACGGACGACGTGGCCTGGTGGTACCGCGAGCGTATTCGCGAATTAAAGCTGACAACCTGGTTCCATCCGTCGGTATCCATCGATCGCGCCGAAGCACCAGAGTCGAGCATGAGTGACTGGGCACTGTCGCGTTACGAGTCCGAAGTCATCCTGCCGGGCGACCTGTTGCACGTCGATTTCGGCATCACCTACCTGCGCCTGAATACCGATACGCAGCAGCATGCTTACGTATTGAAGCCGGGCGAGACCGATGCGCCGGATGAACTGAAGGTGGCACTGGCCAATGGCAACCGTCTGCAGGACATACTGACGAACAACATCGAGACCGGCCGCACCGGTAACGACATCCTGCGGGCGTCGCTGAACCAGGCGAAGGAAGAAGGTATTACGCCTTCCATCTATACGCACCCGATCGGTTATCACGGTCATGCGGCCGGCACGACGATCGGCATGTGGGATCAGCAGGACGGTGTGCCAGGTGACGGCGAGTATCCCGTCAATCCCAACACGGCCTATTCAATCGAGCTCTATGCGGAAACCGACATCCCGAGCTGGGGCAAGGCGGTGCGTATCCGCCTGGAGGAAGACGCCTACTATGACGGTGAGTTGACCTGGTACATCGATGGTCGTCAAAGGGCGTTTTTGTTGATTCCGCGTCAGCCTGCCGTGCAGTGAGGTCCTCCATTGAGTGCAAGCTGATACCGTTCGTTGTCGACATCAGGCATGCGTCGACAGACAGCAGGATGATTCCCGCCGACGGTTTCGACGGGCACTGGCTGATCATTTGATTCAATCTTTGAGAGAGTGCGATGCGCAATAAGGAATCACAGGCTCCGGCCACAATGGACGATCACCTGAATTTCGGCGGTCGCAGGCAATTCATGAAAGCCCTGGGTGCCGTTGCACTGGCGGGCACTGCTTCGGGCTGTGCCTCGTTGCCACGAGGCACCGGCTCTTTCGACGACATTCCGCGAATCCCGTTGACCCATCTGCCGACCTCGTGCAACAAGCTTGAAAACATTACGAAGATGCTTGGCGGGCCCGACCTTTACATCAAGCGCGACGACGTCATGGAACTGGCGCACGGCGGTAACAAGACGCGCAAACTCGAGTATGCGCTTGCTGAGGCATTGAATCGCGGCGCAAAAGCCGTCGTAACGCAAGGTGGCTTGCAGTCCAATCATGTGCGGCAAACCTGCTCGGGTGCAGCGAAGGTTGGACTGGAGTGTCACGTCATTCTTTCCAATCCCGTTCCGGAGCTCGAAGCGCAGCTGAAGAGCAGTGGCAATTTCCTGATGGATCAGCTGATGGGCGCGCACATCCACATCGCTGAAGACGGGCGTGGGCCGGTAGTGGAAAAAGTAATCGCGAATCTCACGGCAGACGGCAAGCGGCCCTACAATATTCCTGCCGGCGCCTCGAACGGTATCGGGAGTCTTGGCTACGTCAACGCAGCGCGCGAGCTCATCGGCCAATGGGACGAGTTGGGCATTCGTCCCAGCCATATCTTCACGGCAACCGGCAGCTGCGGCACCCAGGCCGGTTTGCTGGCGGGACTGCGTTACTTTGGAAATACCAGCACACAGGTGGTCGGTATCTCGGTGAGCGGGCCGGCCGACAGGCTCGAGGCACGTACGCGCGCCGTGATCGGCATGCTGAGTGAGGTTGCGGCCATACCTGCAACGGTGGTCAGCGATGGCGACGTCTACATTAACGATGAATACATCGGTGACGGCTACGGGCGCCCGTCGGAGGCAGGTGTTGCCGCCATTCGATCTGTCGCGGAAAACGAGGGCATCATTCTCGACCCGGTTTATACCGGCAAAGCGATGTCAGGGATGCTCGACAGGGTCAGCCGAGGTCTGCTCGACAACGCGCGCGACGTGGTATTTCTTCATACGGGAGGCGCACCGGCTATTCATCCCTACGCGGAATTCCTGCGGTCCTGACGGTGAGACGGAGCGATGCGCGTCGCGTCAGTGTACTGAATAGCCAGTGGCTGCAAATGGCAAGACCCGCTAACAGGTAATGGCGCTGCGACAAGCCCTCAATACCTCCGTGCAGTTAGCTCCTGTGTTGACCGGTCGCTAAGGTTCGAGAAGTTTCGCCTGTTGCAGGAGGTCGTCGATCACGACTTCCGGGTAGGAGAGCAGGCGGCCGAACCGTCGTGCGATTTCCTCGCGTGCCTCGCCCTGGTAGTTACCCGTTTCAACCAGCGCTGCCTTGTCGGCCTTCAGCGCCAGGTATCTGTCCAGCGTGTCGTCCGTATAGATAAGCAGGACATGCTTGCCCTCAGCCACGTCGGCCGGATACAGGTCGGTCACGAGGAAATCGGTCTCCCGCCACATCTCGACCCGATTGCGCTCCGCAATCACCGCAGCATCTTCCATGACGTCATCCATTTCATCCGGGCGCATGACTTCGCTCAATGCCAGCGTTTTGACGCCCAGCCTGACGACCTCGGCGAATCCTCCCATGATGCCGAGCTGGTACGACCGATGGTCGATGCCCGATTCATGCGCCGTCACCGTTCCTGCCAGCAGGACCATTACGACGCTGATGAGCGTTCTTGTTGTCTTCATTCAATCTCCCCCTGTTCGAGCCATAAAGGTTACCCGATCGTTGCGAAAAGGGTGATATTCTCGCTGCCAATCCGATAGCGGACGGATCTGTGGTGAGTGATCAGTCGAGAAAAATAGCCGGCGTAATGGGGGGGATGGGCCCGGACGCGACGGTCGATTTCATGGCCAGGGTGGTCGCCATGACCGACTCCGGGCGCGACCAGGATCATGTTCATATGATCGTTGATCAGGACCCCACTGTTCCCAACAGGCAAACCGCGATCGATGGCGGGGTGGACGATATCACGCCAAAGCTGGCCGAGATGGCCATTCGCCTGGAGCGGGCCGGCGCTGATTTCCTGGTGCTGGTGTGCAACACCGCACACGTTTTTCTTGGTGGCGTCCGGGCGGAAACATCCATTCCCTTCATCAGCATCATCGAGGAATCGATCTCCGAAGTCGGTCGCGTAGCACCTGGCGCGAGAACTGTTGGCGTGATGGCGACGCACGGCTGCCTCGATACCGGCATCTACCAGGATGAGATCGTCCGCTCTGGACGCCAGGCTGTCATTCCGGATGAATCGGGCCGCGCCGAGCTCATGCGCCTGATCAATGCGATCAAGGCGGGTGACAAGAGCGTTGATATCGCTGCCGGCATGGAGGCCATCGCCCAGTCACTGGTCAATGACGGCGCTGATGTTATCATCGGCGGCTGCACTGAAATTCCGATCGTTTTCGAAGGCGATGACTTTGCCGTACCGGTCATCGCGTCCACGAATGTATTGGCGAGTCGCACACTCGCACTTGCGATGGGTGACGAGCCCCTGCCGAAGAAAAACACCTGATGGAGCGAACATGCTGTCACAGTTTCCTCGTGTAACCCTTGCGCATCTCCCGACACCGCTTGAACATGCGCCCAGGCTGAGCGAAGCCCTCGGCGGACCCCAGATCTACATCAAGCGCGACGACTGTACCGGCCTTGGTACCGGCGGTAATAAAACCCGCAAACTCGAATTTGTGATGGCAGACGCTGTCGAGAACAAGGCGGATGTCGTCATCACGAACGGTGCAGTGCAGTCCAATCACGCACGGCAGACTGCTGCCGCTGCCTGCAAGCTGGGTATGGCCTGCGAAATGATCTTCGAGCATCGTGTCACCGACGCTGATGATGCCTACATCAATTCCGGCAACGTGTTCCTCGATCGCATGTAAGGCGCAACGATTCACGATGTGGAGAAAGGGACCGACATGGAGGCGGCGATGGAGGCGCGCGCGGACGAATTGCGAGCCGAAGGTAAAACGCCGTACGTTATCTCCGGTGGTGCGTCGAACAAGATCGGTGCATTGGGCTATGTCGATTGCGCGCTCGAAACCATGGCACAGGCCGAGGAGCAGGAAATCGACATCGGTCATATCGTGCATGCGACCGGTAGCGGTGGTACGCAGGCAGGTCTCATTGTCGGTCTGCAGGCCAGCGGCTCGGATATCGGCTTGCTGGGTATTGGTGTCAGCTCTCCCTACGAGGAGCAAATCGACAAGGTGTGGAGGGTGGCCGAGCCGACCGCCGAATACGTTGGGTTACCCGGTTGTGTGCGCCGTGAAGACATCAAGGTAAACACCGACTACGTCGGCGAGGGCTATGGTCTGCCGACACCTGAAATGGAAGAAGCGGTGCTGATGCTGGCGCGCCTTGAGGGCATGCTTTTTGACCCGGTATACAGCGGCAAGGGCCTGGCGGGCATGATCGACCTTGTCCGCAAAGGGTATTTTGATCAGTCTGAAAACATCGTCTTCCTTCATACCGGCGGCGTCGCCGGACTGTTCGGTTACATCTCCATCCTGAACACGTAGCCGGATTCGTAAACTAGTGTGGATAATTGTTAAGGTCAGGAACTATCCGTATTGACCGCCCTCCAAGCCTCGTTAAACTTGCAGGCCATTTTTTTGGACATTGAATCGATCTTTTAGTTGCGCAGGCAACTACCGCTTGGGGGCATCGTGGCAGGACTATCTGCTCGCAGACATCTGCGAACAACATCATTTTGCATTTTTGTTTTGTTCCTGACTGCCGGTGTGGCGAATGCGCAGGACTACAGCCTGGGTCCGCGTCCGGTTGGCCAGGCTTTCGAACTGGCCTCCGAGCCCGTGATCGACGGCATTGTCGCCGGTGATTCCGCGTGGGATCGGGGCTCGCCATTGACGGGGCTCGTGCAAACACAGCCCGACGCCGGCCAGCCGATGTCCCAGGACACCGATATTTATGTCGGCTATACGGACACCGCACTGATCATCGGCGTCATCGCCTATGACTCGGAGCCGCAGGAAATCATCTCGACGGACACCCGTCGCGATTCATCGCTCGACGACACCGACAGTATCAAGGTCCTGATCGATGGCCTCCAGGATCGGCAGAACGGATTTATCTTCGGCACGAATCCGTCCGGCGTCGAATATGACGGACAGGTCACACGCGAAGGCGCCGGCCAGGGCTTCCCCGGTGCGCCAGGCGGTTTCAACCTGAACTGGGATGCGCCGTGGATGGTACGGTCGACCATTTTTGACGGTGGCTGGAGCACCGAGATGCGGATCCCGTTTACGACGTTGCGCTACGGCACCGAGGATGTGCAGTCATGGGGTTTCAACTTCGAGCGTCGCATTCGTCGCAATAACGAAGTCGCGTACTGGGCGCCGATGTCACAGGACAGGAATCTGCTGCGCGTATCCGAGGCAGGCACGCTCGAGAATGTGCGACCGCCCAGGCAACGAAACCTGCAGGTCACACCCTACGTGCTGGCAAGCCGGGAAGAGGGCGGCTCGCTGGCCGGCGATGTTAATAATGAAGAGCTTGGCGTTGACATCAAGTATTCGGTCACGCCGAGCCTGACGCTCGACCTGACTTACAACACCGACTTCGCCCAGGTGGAAGTCGATGAGCAACAGGTCAATCTTGATCGCTTCAACCTGTTCTTCCCGGAAAAGCGGCCCTTCTTCCTCGAGAACTCCGGCCAGTTCACGGTGGGTAATCCGCGCGAGGTCGAGCTGTTCTTCAGTCGGCGAATTGGCATTGCCAGCGGTCAGCCGGTCCCGATTGACGGCGGCGCACGCCTGTCCGGCAAAATAGGTTCGAGTACCAACGTGGGCCTGCTTTACATGCGTTCCGATTCTGTTGCCGGTCTCGCTCCGGGTAACGACTACACGGTTGCACGTGTTAACCAGGAGCTGAAAAACCGATCGTCAATTGGCTTTATCT
>CAZVWF010000122.1:0-5553 GCA_964630795.1 uncultured Woeseia sp.
TTTTCCGCGTAACCCAGCATCTTGCGAAAGCCACCAATGCCGGCAGCTGCAAGTGTTTTCACCGCGCCCGCCGAAATCGCGTTGACCCGGATGCCTTTGGGACCGAGGTCTGCGGCAAGAAAGCGCACACAGGACTCCAGGCTGGCTTTCGCGAGACCCATGACGTTGTAATTTGGCACAACCTGTACGGCGGCGTTGTAGGTCAATGCGAGCATAGATGCGTCACGACCCTCCATCATCGGGAGTGCCGCTTTCGCCAGCGCGGCCAAGCTGTACGCGGAGATGTCGTGTGAAATCTGATAGCCCTCACGGGTGATTGATTCGACGAATCCACCGGCCAGCTGGTCTCTGGGCGCGAAGCCAACGGAGTGCACCAGGGTGTCGAGTCCGTCCCAGGTCTTGCCGAGTGCCGCAAACACCGCATCGATTTCATCATCGCTCGAAACGTCACACGGAAAGAGCAGGTCTGTGTTCTGTCCAAGTCGTTCCGCCAGCTTGGCGACGCGACTCCTCAGTTTGTCATTCTGGTAAGTGAATGCCAGTTCGGCACCCTCGCGTGCAAATGCTTCCGCGATGCCAGCTGCAATCGATCGATCGCTCGCCACGCCGATGATCAGCGCCCGTTTTCCGGCCATAAAGCCCATCGTTTTTCCCCGCTGTTTCGCCCCGGGTCCCGCATCCATTGCCGAACCGTAAGCGCTGGATGTTAGCTGCTCTGCGCCGTAACGTCGACGTACATGGTCAGCCGCTGACCCGGACGCAGAATCTTGTTTTTGTCGATGTTGTTCCAGTGGGCGATTTGCGCCACGCTGACCCTGAAGCGGCTGGCGATCAGGTACAGCGAATCGCCGCGTCGCACCGTGTAATTCAGCTTACGTGTCAGTTTGTTGCCGCTCGTCGCATTGCCTGCAACGGGCCTGTCGGTCCACACGACGAGTTTCTGCCCGATCGACAAGGTATCTCTTGGTGCAGTGCCATTCCAGGCGGCGAGTTTGTTCATGTCGACGTCGTACTTGCGACTGATCGTCCAGAAACTTTCTCCGGCTGCGACGATGTGTTCAACACGATTGCCGCTGCGCACCGTATTTTGCTTGCGGTTGCGTCGTTCGTCAGCGCTCTGGCTGTAGGCGCTCAGGGGTTTCGTCGCAACAGGAATCATCAGGTATGCGCCGGCGCGAATCGTGTTGCCGCGGAGATTATTCGCGCTGCGAATGGTCGCCACGGTGACATTGTATTGCTCGGCGATCTGCGAGATCGCTTCGCCGTTCCTGACTTTGTGGCGTTGCCAGCGCAAACGTTCGGTCAGCGGCACTTCGGCGAGCGCGGATACGAAGTCGTCGGCAACATCCACCGGAAGAATCAGGCGATGCGGTCCATTCGGGTCTGTAGCCCAGCGATTATTGCCCGCGTTGTAGGACGAGAGCGTATCGAGGTCGATGCCGGCAAGCTCGGCGGCCAGCGCCAGGTCGATCTGTGCGTCGACGTCTGTAACGACGAACTGGGGCTCGTCAACGATATCCGGCAGCGTAAGCCCGAACTCATCCGGGTCCCGAACGATTTCCACCAGCGCCATCAGGCGGGGCACATAAGCGCTCGTTTCACGAGACAGGCTCAGGTTCCAGAAGTCGGTCGGTTTCGAGCGCGCGGCGTTTCGTCGTTTTGCCTTTCGCACGTTGCCTTCGCCTGAATTGTAGGACGCAATAGCGTTCAGCCAGTCTCCATCCTGGAACCCGTGCAGGTATTCGAGATACTCCAGTGCTGCCCGCGTGGAATCGATGACGTCGCGGCGGCCGTCGTACCACCAGTTTTGTTCGATGCCGAAACGTCGCGCGGTCCCTGGAATCATCTGCCACAGTCCGGCGGCCCGGCCATGCGAATAGGCGAATGGATCAAAGGCACTTTCAACGATCGGCAACAGTGCCAGTTCGAGGGGCAGGTCACGCGCCTCAATCTCGTCGAGAATATGGGGTAAATATCGCTGTGCGCGATTGAAAACGCGAGTCAGGTAGCGGGGATTTCGGACAAACCAGTTGAGCTCTGCCTGCACCCGGTTGTTCATTACCGGATCCAGCGAGAAGCCACCTCGCAGTACCTCAAGAAGGTCCGTATTCGGTCCGCTGGCGACAGCGATCGTGCTGCTGGCCAGTGGATCCAGTTCGAGCCAGACATGGTCCCGGGCGTCGATACTGCCCGTATCGACGATGGTTGCTGTGTCCGGCCTGAAGTCAGTCAGGTGCTCGTAGGCGGGGTCTGCGACGGCGGCAGGCATCGCATTGCAAACTCCAGCGATCACAATCGCTTGTAGCCGAAAACCGGACGATATCCTCTGAATTAATGCGAGCATCAGGCTATGCTACGTATCGCGGAGCCGCTTGCAAGTGCCGCATTCAAAGCCCCGGCCTCCCGAAGGAGCGACAAGTCGCAATGACACGAAATATTGATGATGCGCCGCAATTAAGGCCTGAACCCGGTCAATGGCTGGAGACACCCTTTGGGCAGGCGCTATTGAGCCAGGAGTCGCGACTGGTAGAGGAGACTTTTGACGGTCTTTTTGGCGAGCAGTGCCTTCAGCTGGGCTACTGGGGAGACAGCAATACCTTTGTGCGCTTCGCCCGGACGCAACGTGCAGCCATCATTGGCGATCGGGCGCCGGCGGAACCGGGGAACGTGCGAATAGCTGTCGGGCGGCTACACCGCCTGCCCGTCGAGAGTGACTCTGTCGACGTGGTCTTACTCCCGCACACGCTCGATTACTCTGACGAACGATCGCACGCCATACTGCGCGAGATCGATCGTGTGCTGACGCCCCATGGCCACCTCGTCGTGCTTGGCTTCAAGCCGGGTGGCTTGTGGAGCTTGCGGCGCCTGGTTCCCGGCGCAGGGTTGCCCCCGGGTGCCGGCTCGCTGATCTCCGACAGACAGCTGACTGACTGGCTGCAACTCCTCGATATGCGCATCCAGGGCGTGACCCGGTATTTCTTCCGCTGGCCGCTGCCGGGCAACAAACGTGCGTCCTCGCCCACATGGGAAGCTCGCGGTCGACGTTTCTGGCCGGAGCTCGCCGCTTGCTATATGCTCACCGCCCAGAAACGGGTCGTTACTTTGACTCCGATGAAAAAACCATGGCGCTCGCGGCCCAAAGTCGTCGGCGGCATTGCAGAACCAACCACGCGCGTATCCCGAATCCGCTTTGACCGACATCGTTAAGATATATACAGACGGCGCCTGCAGGGGAAATCCCGGGCCAGGAGGCTGGGGTGTTGTATTGATTGCCGGCGATCGCCGCAAGGAACTCTACGGTGGTGAAGCGGAGACCACCAACAATCGTATGGAACTGAAAGCGGCTATCGAGGCGTTGAACGCACTCAATGGCTCACGCAGCGTGTTGCTGCACACCGACTCACGCTATGTCATGGATGGCATCAATGACTGGATGCCGAACTGGAAGAAACGAGGCTGGAAAACAGCGTCGAAGAAGCCGGTCAAGAACCAGGATCTGTGGCAGGCGCTCGATGAAGCGATCAGCCGTCACGAGATAGACTGGCGTTGGGTCCGCGGTCATACCGGGGTACCGGGCAATGAAGATGCGGACCGGCTGGCGAACCAGGGGATTGACGAACTATGAGGCAGATCGTCCTCGATACGGAAACAACGGGACTTTCAACGGCGCAGGGCCATCGTGTCATCGAGATTGGCTGTGTTGAACTCGTCAATCGGCGACTGACAGGCCGCGAGTATCACCGTTTTCTGGATCCGGAACGCAATATTGATGAAGGTGCCGAGCGTGTTCACGGCATCAGTCGCGCGGATCTCGAGGGACAGCCGCTATTCTCGCATGTCGTGGAAGAGTTTCTCGAGTTCATAAAGGATGGCGAACTCGTTATTCATAACGCTGAGTTTGATGTCGGTTTCCTCGAGCACGAACTCAAGCTGATGGACCATCCGCGCCCGTTGATTACGGATCATGCCATGGTGCTCGATACGCTGACGATCGCACGGGAAATGCATCCGGGACAGCGCAACAGTCTCGATGCGCTCTGCAAGCGTTACGACGTGGATGCGTCGCGTCGCGACGTTCATGGTGCGCTGATTGATGCCGAGTTACTGGCGCGGGTGTATCTTGCCATGACGGGCGGCCAAGCGGCGCTGTCGCTTGACGAGGAAGAAGACGCATTCACCAGCGGCAGCGAGGAAGTGCTCGTTCGGCCGCGCCGCAATGACCTGAACCTGGTCGTGGTCTCACCGAGCGAAGAAGAAGAAAAAGCGCACGAAGCGCTGCTCGATAAAATGCAGGAAAAGGGGGCCTGTCTGTTCCGCGACCTGGCCGACTAGTGTGAGCGCCCGTCCGGTTTGAGGAGTTGGAACGGTGGTGGCAAGCGTTCGTATTCGGAATAGTTTTCGAGCGTTTGGACGCAATGAAAACCGGGGCCACGTGTCCCGGTTTTTTTTGTCTGTCAATTGGAGGACGATGTGCCCAATTGGGAGCGCAGTCACGTCTTTTAGTGGGACCGCAATCACTAAAAAAAACCTTTGATTGTGCTAACTTAGCGGCCAATCAACGGTTGATGTCTGCATATGAAGATTCTCGTTACCGGTGCCGCCGGATTTATCGGTTATCATGTTGCCAGGACGCTCCTGGAGCGTGGCGACGTGGTTGTCGGTATCGACAACTTCAATGACTATTACGATGTCAGCCTGAAGGAGGCGAGAGCAGTTGCGCTGGGCGCCTACGACAATTTTGAGCTGCAACGCCTGAACCTGGCGGATCGCGAGGGTATGGATGCGCTGTTTGCGGACGGCCGGTTCGACAAGGTGGTGCATCTCGGCGCGCAGGCCGGGGTCCGATATTCACTCGAGAATCCACACGCATACATTGACAGCAACGTTGTTGGCACGCTGCATGTACTGGAAGGCTGCCGACATCACAACATTCAGCACCTGGTCTATGCGTCATCGAGCTCGGTTTATGGTGCGAATGCCAGTATGCCATTTTCGGTGCATCACAACGTCGATCATCCGCTGGCGCTTTATGGTGCGACCAAGAAGTCCAACGAGCTGATGGCGCATACTTATTCCAATCTTTACGAATTGCCGACGACCGGACTTCGATTTTTTACGGTCTACGGTCCCTGGGGGCGGCCGGACATGGCGCTCTTCCTATTTACGAAGAACATCATCGAAGGCAAACCGGTCGATGTTTTTAATTACGGTAAACACCGGCGTGATTTCACCTACATCGACGACATCGTCGAGGGTGTCATTCGAACGATGGATCATACGGCACAGCCAAACGCTGACTGGGCGGCAACGTCGCCTGATCCAGGTACCAGTCGCGCACCCTATCGTATCTACAACATCGGCAATCAAACACCCGTTCCGTTGATGCGCTATATCGAGGTCATCGAAGATTGTCTAGGCAAGAAAGCCGACACCAGGCTTCTGCCCATGCAGGCGGGCGATGTGCCGGATACCTGGGCCGATACGCAGGCGCTTGAGGAGGATGTCGGTTACCGACCGTCAACACCAATTGAAGAGGGCGTCAGGAAGTTTGTC
>CAZVWF010000123.1:0-5388 GCA_964630795.1 uncultured Woeseia sp.
TGCTGCAAGAGATGATCGACAGCGGAATCAATGCGATCACGAAAACCATGTGCGACCCGAAAACCTTCGAGCTCGAGGCAATGGAAGTCGCGCTCGAGGGCATGAGCACTTTCGATGCCTGGATTGCAGCCAATCCGACGCAGGTCATGAAGGCCACGAGCGTTGCCGACCTCGATCGCGCACAAAGAGAGAACAAGATCGCCGTCTTCTACCTGGTCCAGAATTCGACACCCTTCGGCAGAGATCTTGATCGGGTAGACACGTTCTACGCGCTTGGCCTGCGCTCGGTGCAGGTGACTTACAACTACCAGAACTGGGCGGGCGCCGGTTGCAAGGAACGAAATAATTCCGGCCTGACCGAGTTTGGCCTGCAGCTGGTGGCAAAACTCAATGACACGAACATGCTGGTCGACTGTTCGCATGCCAACATGCAAACCATGGCCGATACGATTCGTGCGTCGAAGGTACCGGTGATTGTTTCGCACACGGGCTGTGCAACACTTCATACCAATGATCGCAACACCACGGACGAAAATCTGAGACTGCTGGCCGATCATGGCGGTGTCGTCGGTATCGACCAGATCCGAACGCATATTTCTCCGCTAAGGGACGGTGCCGTTGAGCACTATTACGATCACATTCAGCACGCAATTAACGTGTGCGGTATCGACCATGTCGGAATAGGCAGCGACCGAGATCACCGATTTATCGACCTGACGCCCGAGTACATAGCGGAGCTGAAGTCGGAACAGGGCGCCAACCTCAATGAAGCGGACCTGCCGTGGTTCATGCCGGCGCTCAACGGTCCGCGCCGGATGGAGACGATCTGGGATGGCCTCAAGGGGCGTGGTCTGTCGGACGACGAGCTCGAAAAAATCATGGGCGCCAACGTTCGTCGCATTTATGTCGATACGATTGGCTAGCAAGAAGCGCCTGACCGCGGAATCATGAGGGCCCTTTATTAAGGGCAACAATGATTTTAACCCTAACCGGAATCGTAACGCCCGGGCCGGCACTTGTGGTCGGCCTGTATGCATTGCGGGTACCCCGCCTTACTCTCATGGCCGGCTCGGTCATCCCCTGGCTGCAGTCAGGGGGGGGTCAACGCATTCTCCGAAGTCCGGTCATCAACGCATCCCACAGGTCCAGGGGTCGATCGATGCGTAATTGCCGGATAAGTCGCTTGCGGATTCTGCGCTTGGAAACCCGATGCGCCCGATTGTCCAGACCGAGGAACCGTTCCGCGCATTCCGTCGCGCTTGAATGAAGTGTGTTGGTCTCGACGATCTCGTCGAAGAAGCCCGCGTTGAGTGCGGCCTCCGGTGAAAATGCCTCCGACAGCGTGACTGCTCGCTGGTAAGCGGCTGGCGCGAGTCGATGTTTCAGCATCGCGGCCGCCACGCGCGGCATCGTCAACCCGATAGCGACTTCGTTGGCGGAAACCCTGAATTCCCCGCGACTCCCAATGACATAGTCGGCGGACAACATCATGAAAACACCCATGGCGAAACAGTGACCGTTGCATGCGATGACGACCGGATGCGGGTACGCCAGAATGCGAGCGGGAAGACCATAGCCGAGCGAAAGCATTTTGAGGGCCTCAATGCCACCACGTTTCATGACATTCAGATCGAAACCGGCAGACAACACGCCCGCTCGCCCGGTGATGACAATCGCTGCCCGGTCGGCCTCGGCACGATCGATCGCTGCGTAGATTTCCTTAATGACCTGCGGCGGCAGGGCGTTGCGTTTGCCATCGTCGATTCGGATCGTGGCGACCCGGCCATCCAGGTTGTAGCTCACTGTATTTTCGGGCGTCACTGTTCGATCCGGTCGGACACGGGAAGCACGATGTGTGATGGGTACCGTGTATTGCGCTCGACGGTAATGGTCGGGTCGCCGCCCTCGAGCGGGTATCGCGCGAACGTATCTTTGTCGGCACCCGCGATCGCGATGCGAAGGCGATGACCCTTTTTGATCAGGACCGAAGTCGCCCATAGCTCGAGCTTCAGTTCGGCAACCGCTCCGGGCACCAGTGGCATTGCATCGGCACGAAGCTGGCTGTGATGCGGACCGATTTTTCGGTAATGAGGCGGGTCATCGCTGATACGACGCATGACGCCACGTAGCTGACCCTCGGTGATGTAAGTTACGCGGCCATCTGGTGCCACATCTTCCAGGTAAGCGATGAACAGCCCATCTTCGTGGGTTGAACGAACGTACAGTGTGATGACCGGGTGTCCGGTGATCTCGCGGTCATTTTCAAAAGGATCGCTGGTGTAAGTGAGCAGGCGCTCGTGCATTTCACGGCGATCACCGTAGACGACGTCACCGCCGCCACCGTTGTTGGTGAACCAGCGATTGTGACGGCCGGTGGTTACGTCGAAATCGATTCGGTAATCATCCGCGCCCGTATCGCCGCCAGGCGCCTGTGTGGAGAGCCCGCCGTCAGCCGACAGATACCAGGATTGATCGGCATACCCGTCCGGGGGCCAGGTTTCGGTTGTTGTCCATTTATCTGCGCCCAGCGTGTAGTAGGTGATGCTGGACTCGACGGGTCTGCCGCCCGGTTTCAGGTAACGGTCAAAGAAAGCGAACATCTGCGCATACTGCTCGTCGGCGGAAGGGCTGACCGGTGTGTCGTCCGCGCGAAACTGATCCGCGTCCCGTCGGGCACCATGATCCCAGGGCCCAATGAAAACCTGTTGCGTATTGTTGATTGTCATGTAGCGGCCGAGCGTGCCGTTCACCGTTGCCGCATCCTGCCAGCCGGCCCTGATGAACATGGCAACGCCCGACGCCTCGATTGCCGGCAGATGTCCGGCGGGGCTGCCCAGGAAACCGGCATTGACGACGCCGCCTTCACCCCAGGGGTCGTCCCGGTATTCGTAGGCTGCCGCCGCGTGATAGGCGTGCACGTTTCGGTCGTGTTCCTTGATTGCCTGGTCGAGGAGCGCACCGTCAGTGTCCGAGTCCACGCGCTTGACGCCCAGCCAGGTTTCTTTGAGCGCGGTGCACTCATCGCCGGATAGGTCACGTAACTCGCACAGCGCATTACGGTCCATCATGGCGATACGATTGCCCCAGCGATTGAGCGTGCCTTGCGTGAACGCTCCTCCGGGGAAAGCGAGATGCTCGAAGTTATCGAAGTCATTGAACAGCGGTGCAATTGCCCTGACGGCCGGATGTCGATTGATAGCGAGGAGTTCCGCGGTGTTCCCGGCATAGGAAACGCCAAACGCGCCGACCCGCTGGTTTGACCAGGGCTGTTTGATTATCCAGTCGACGACCTCGCCGTAGTCGGTGGCCTCTTCAACGCTGCGCTCGTAGGCGCGCCAGCCGAATGACGCGCCACTGCCGCGCGCGTCGATGAACACAAACGCGTATCCGGCATCGTTGATTCGATTGGCCAGTGCAAAGCGATTGTCGTCCTCGAACCGGCCGCTGGTATGTTCCATCGCCCGCCAGTAGCGGGTGGCTTGTATCAGTGTCGGGATCCCGTCTTTTTCGTTCAGCCCTTCAGGCAACCAGACATCGATAGCGATACGGACACCATCGCGCATTTCGACATGGAGTGACTGATTGCGGGGAAACTCTGCGGAACAGGCTAAGCCGCCAATCAATATCGTTGCTACAAGCGCCGTTAGTTGTTTCAAAAACCGATCTCCGGGGGTGACCAGGTCGTCGCGACCTGCCTGTAATCATAACGAATTCGCCCGGACCTGCAGAGCGCTTGCAGAGTGCAATTCTGCGAGGTGCGGATACGCAAGAAGCCAACTGGCCAACATCGTACGGAACAGCGGCTTTTGTTCGTTAGCGGCCTGTCGATGCGGGTTTCCCTGGGTTGCCGTTAACGGGGAGAACAGTCGTTAAAATGCCAGGCCCTGACCAGTGTTGAAGGGCCGGGAATGACCCAAACCAGTCATTTTCAATCTGCAGTAAAATTCGAAAAAAGAGGAGGTGATGTGGAGAATTCACGACCGCACGACCATAGGCGATTTTTGACGGTTGCAATATCAATCTTGCTGGCGATCGCTTTGACTCAGGGGCTGCGAGCTGCTGAAAGGGAACCACTCAATATTTTGCTTACAAATGATGATGGTTTCGAAGCGCCGGGTATTCGTGCCGTCCACCAGGTACTCGTTGCTGCAGGCCACAATATAACCGTGGTGGCGCCACTCGGAAATCAAAGTGGCAGCAGCGTACGTATTACGACCGGCGGTGTGCTGGGTTTTACACAGCAGGCCCCCGGCGTCTGGTCGGTTGATGGCTCCCCCGCCGATTCAGTACTGGTTGGCCTCAGGCACATATTCAAGGACGCTGATTTGCCAGACATCGTAATTTCCGGTGCAAACTTTGGGCACAATCTGGGTTACGCCAGTATTTCCGGAACGGTCGGGGCCGCGACAATGGCAATGTATGAGGGTGTTCCAGCTATCGCGGTCTCAGTCGGAGTCGACGATTCCGAGCGAGACGCAGCCCCGGTCCAATACCCCAGCACAATCGGGGCATTCGCGGGGGCTGCACATCTCACATTGACGATCCTGGATGAACTGCAGGGTTCAGTTCGTAATACAGAAGGCCTTTTACCGCCACACACGATTTTGAATGTGAATTACCCCGCAGTCAGCGCTGATGAGCTTAAGGGGGTCCGCATGGCTATTGCCTCGAGAGGTGCCACAGGGTATCTGATTGATTATGAAGACAGTGAGCAAAGTGGGCAGCTTGACGTGAAGCTGACCGTTGCCCGACCAGACAAAGAAGGTGATAGCGACACGGACATGGAACTGTTTTTCGAGAGGTATGCAACGATCACCGTACTTGATGGTGATTGGGACGCGGGAATTAATCTGAGGACAGACGTCGCGGGTCGTTTACTCGATATTGTGGAATAGTCATAAAACATGACCGCTTCCGGGGTAGGTGGGACTGTTCGGCCCCCTTTGGACAGATCCGATAAACGATATCTGTTGTGGAGTAATCACACAGGTTCTGCCGTTTTTGGCGCCGACATGCTGGCCCTGTTGAATGAACTGGAGACAGCCATTGATGCCGCTGCCAGGCAAGGCGACCAGCTCCGCCGAGGCCGTTTCTCGCAGAAAAGAGCCGGTGCGCTAGAATAGGCTTGAGACGCCGCTAATAACCGGTGGCAGATATTTACCCCTCCGGCTGGCTTTTTGCCCCCGCTCAGTCAGGTTCGAACAGCCGATCCAGGGGTCATACTGCCTCCGGTAGAAGTATCTCGATGCGACCGTTGTATCAACAATTATAATAATCAGGAGAAAATAATGAGTCTTATGCGAGTTATATCAGCCGTTTCTTTGTTGTTCGCTGCCATGGCTGCAAACGCAGATTTTGAGCCATGGAAAGACTACGAGATTAGCGAAG
>CAZVWF010000124.1:0-5384 GCA_964630795.1 uncultured Woeseia sp.
ATCGAACGCCAGTTCGACTATCCCGTGACTGCCATCCGGGTCGACCGGATGGCGAGGTCCGACTTGTCTAATTACCATGTCATTATTCTCCCCGAGCAAAGTGGTGGCGGTTACGCTTCGGCATTGGGTGATGCTGGCATCGAGAACCTGAAGGGCTGGGTGGCCAAAGGCGGTGTCCTGATCGGTATCGGCAATGCCAATCGTTTCCTGACGGATCCCGAAATCGACATGCTTGCGATTCGTCGCGAGGACGCGGTTTACGATATCGAGATCGAGGAAGCTCCCGGCGGTGAGGCGGATGAGGCGTCCTCGACCGTGCCCGGCCGACTGATTACAGGAGAATCCGAATATCGGGACCTGATCGTGCCCGTGAAGGACGATCCGGATTCGGTGGCCGGTGTCCTGATCCGTGCCGATGTGAACCCTGATCACTGGTTGGGTGCGGGTGTTGCGTCGACACTGAACGTGCTGGTTCGGGGCAGTGACGTGTATACGCCCATCACGCTCGACAACGGCGTTAATGTCGCGCGCTTCCAGGGCGCGGACGATCTGCTTGCGAGTGGTTACCTCTGGGAGGAAAACCGGCAACAGCTCGCTTACAAGCCGTTCGTTGTCGTCCAGCCCACCGGACGGGGCCTGGTCATCGGCTTTACGCAGGACCCGAACGTGCGCGCCTACCTCGACGGATTGAACGTGATCTTCATGAACGCGATTTTCCGTGGCAGCGCCCACGCAAGACCGATGCATTGATGACCAAAGGGCCCGGACCGGGATTCGACCCCCGGTCCTTCCCGGAATCAGTCGATTCCGGCTGTTGACGGCGCTCGTCCATGCGAGCCAGGCATCATTACCCGGAGGCACGGCACCGAAGCGGGGTAATGTGCGCGGCAAAGCGACTTGAAACGGGTTTGCCGGGCTCTTTCTTGCGAACCCGCTAACACGATTTTCTACTGGTAGCGGACGCCGCCCTTCATCACGAAATTTACGTTCTGCATCAGCGAGATGTCATCGAGGGGATTGCCCGGCACGGCAACGATGTCGGCCTGGTAGCCCTCCAGCAGGCGCCCGTGGGTATCGCCGATCTCCAGGAACTCTGCTGCCACACTGGTTGCTGACTGGATCGCTTCCATTGCAGGCATGCCGCCCCTGACCATCAGCGCGAACTCGATAGCGTTGTCGCCGTGGGCCGAAACGCCGGTGTCGGTGCCGAACACGATCGGAACGCCACGCGCGTAGGCCCTGGCAAACGTCTCGGAAATGATGGGTCCGATTGCTGCTGCTTTGGGGCGGACAAGCTCCGGGAAGAAACCGTCAATCGCTGCTTTCTCAGCGACCCAGTTGCCAGCGAGAATCGTTGGCACGAACACGGTGCCGCGCTCGATCATCAGGTCCATGACCTCTTCCGACATGTAGGTGCCGTGTTCGATGGACGCGACGCCGGCCAGCACTGCACGTTTCATGCCTTCCGTACCGTGCGCGTGCGCGGCAACCCGCAAGCCATAGTCGGCTGCGGTGTCGACGATTGCCTCCAGTTCCTCCATGGTGAATTGCGGGTTCTGGCCGCTCTTGGCGACACTCAATACGCCGCCGGTTGCCGTGATCTTGATCCAGTCCGCACCGTCTTTGTAGCGTTGCCGAATCGCCTTGCGTGCATCCTCGACGCCATTGACCACGCCCTGTTTCGGTCCGGGGTCGGCGCCGAAGTGCGCTGCCCAGCCATTAGTCGAGTCACCGTGACCGCCGGTGGACGCCAGTCCTTTGCCTGCCGAGAAAATCATCGGGCCGGGCACATCGCCCACAGCGATCGCTTTTCGCAGTGCAATCGTGACATTGAAGGGATCACCGACGTTGCGAACGACCGTAAAGCCGGCCTCGAGTGTCCGTTTCGCGTAGTTGGCGGCGTCAAACGCGTAATCGGCCTCATTGAGGATGAAACGATTGAGATTGCTGTTGGCCGAATATTGACCGGTCAGGTGCACATGGGCATCCATCAGGCCCGGCATGACCGTCGAATTTCGAAGGTCGATGACCGTGTCGCCCGGGTCTGCCGCTGTAAAGCCGTCCTCGATGTCCAGGATGATGTCGCCACTGATGCGAATGGTCCGGTCATTGACAGCGCGGTCGGCCTCGCCGTCGATCAGGCTGCCGGCGTAAATCAGTGTGTCGGCGGCGACGGGTCCTGCGGCCAGCATGATGGCGGCGGCTAGCAATATTGGTTTCTTCATAGCGTTATATCCGTGATTTTTTTCGTGTTTTTGTCACGACAGGTTCGCCCTGCGAGAAGCCAATGTTAAACGAAAAGCGAAGAAATTGAGGGAATATGCGAAGATACAGCCTGCATCCGGGGCGCGTACGCGCCAGACAAAGAAAAAGAATTCCAAGGAGTGCCAAATGGCAGGGGGATCCGGCTCACATGAACAATGGTCATCAACCTGGGCGTTTTTGCTGGCGGCGGTCGGTTTCGCGGTCGGCATGGGCAACATCTGGCGCTTTCCGTACCAGCTGGGTGAAAATGGCGGCGCTGCATTCCTGATTCTTTACCTGGCCTGTGCGTTCGCCATCGGTCTGCCACTACTGATCACGGAAATCTCGATGGGTCGCCGCGGCGCTGCCAGCGCGTCCGCCAGCGTCAGAAACGTTGCAGCCGAGGTTGGCGCGAGCACCAAGTGGGGATTCATCGGCACGCTCGGAATTTTCTGTGCTTACATCATCCTGACCTACTACACGGTGCTCTCCGGCTGGACACTCGATTACTTCGTCAAGTCGGCGACCGGTGCTTTTGCAGGCGCCGATGCGGAGACGACCGGGACGATGTTTGCTGATTTGCTCGGCAATCCCTGGGTCCTGATGTTCTGGAACACGGTCGTGCATGTAATGATCGTGATTGTCATCAGCCACGGCATCCAGTCCGGCCTGGAACGCGCGGTGAAGATCCTGATGCCGGCATTGTTTGGCGCGATCGCCATCATTGTAATTTACGGCATCTTCGCGGGTGACATGGGTTCCACGCTCCGTTTCCTGCTCGAGCCCGACTTTTCCAAGTTGTCATTCGGTGCGCTGATGGCGGCTATTGGGCAGGCGTTCTTTTCGATTGGTATCGGTATGGGCTCGCTGATCGTCTTCGGCGCGTACATGCCCAAAGACTTCTCGATTCCCCGTTGCTCGGCATACGTGATCTTTATGGACACCGGTGTCGCATTGATGGCGGGATTCGCAATATTCCCGCTCGTGTTTGCATACGGTCTCGATCCCAGCGGTGGTGCCGGCCTGATTTTCCAGACGTTGCCGCTTGCGTTTGGCCAGATGCCCGGTGGCCAGTTGTTTGGTTCGATATTTTTTGTCCTCCTGATCGCCGCGGCGCTGTCTTCGTGCCTCGGCCTCGCCGAAGGTGTGACGAACTGGCTCGATGAGCACATGAATATCCCGCGGAAAAAAGGCGTGCTGTGGGTCAGCGGTACGGCGTGGGTCGTAGGCATTGCCTCGATCCTGGGCTTTTCGGTCTGGAAAGACGGGTGGGCGGAACTGGGACTCCTGTACTGGATTCCGTCCTACGCAGGGAAGGATATTTTCGATACGCTCGACACGCTGGCCGCCAACAACCTGCTCCTGATCGGCGGAGCCCTGTCCGCAATCTTCTTCGGCTGGTTGGTTCCGAAAGCGCTGAAACTCGACGAGATGAATGTCGAGGACGGAAAGTTTTTCGCGTTCTGGCGATTCATGATTCGCTTCGTTATTCCGCCGACCCTGGTCGTTGCGCTGGCGATGGGTATCACCGAATAGGCAAAGGTTTGCGCCTTGTCCGGTTACTTTGCCAACGGTTTACGGTGGTCACTGCCATGCAGGGCCGACCGACGATGTCGTCTGTACTGCAAGTAACGACATCGGATCGCTATTGAATCAGCGCGCGATCTACGGGGACCCGGCCAGTTCATTCCAGCGATCAATGAACTTCACCGCGGCGTCAATTGTCCTTCGCATCTGGTCTTCACCTCTTGCCGCAGTGCCTTCTTTCGGATCCCGTTCCCCCCAGACGCCCGTCGTCGACATTTCGGCCGACGAGGTTTTCTTGCCGGTCTCTTCAGCTTTCAGCCCTTCGGCGAGGAACAATTGCAGCGCCGTAGGATCGCCGGCAACGACGTCCGGCAGCATGCCCTCGAGATGGTCGGGCAGCGTCAGTTTGGCCGTTACGGCTGCATCGATATCAACAAGGCTGGGTATCAGGTAAAGAGAATTCGAGGTTTCAGAAGTGCCGCCGTGCCGATCGAGCACCGGGCTGGGTGGGACCGTCGACGGTTCCATGAATGGTCGAACGGCCTCACCAAAACTGACTGCTACGCCCGCCGTGGTCTGGTTAATCTGGTCGACGAGCAAGGTCGATATCGCCCGGTTGCCGCCGTGGGAGTTCATGATGATGAAGCGTTTGAAGCCGTGGTGGATCAGGCTCTCGACAGCCTGGAGATGCACGTCGATGATCGTCTCTGCCTTCAGTGAAAGGCTGCCGGCGAAGCCCATGTGGTAGGGCGACTGACCCACCATCAATACCGGCGCCACCAGTATGTCCCGTTCCTGAGCGATCAGCTTGCAGCGTTCGACACCGTTGAGGAAATCGGTCCCGATCGGCAGGTGATCGCCATGCTGTTCGAGAGCCCCGACGGGAATGATTACCATGTCCGACCTGTCCAGGAATGCCTCGACTTCAGGGACCGTCATGTGCGGCAGGTAGTTCTTCACCTTCCCCTGGGTCCAGAGCGGGTTGGTCTGCGCCATCCCCTGGCTGGAGAGCAGGGCACTGGCGACAATCACCAATGCCATTGCCAGGTTTTTTGTTCGGTTGTTCATAACGCTCACTCCTGATCCTCTACCTCGACAATCATTTCAATCTCGACCTACTGACCTCTTGGCAATGACGCCATGCCGACAGCGGCGCGGGCGTGCCGACCCCGTTCGCCAAAGACCTCGACGATAAGATCCGAGAATCCGTTGATCACCGAGGGCTGCCGGACGAAGTCCGGGTCCGAATTGACCATGCCCAGTACTTTCACGACCCGTTTGACTTTCCGCAGGTCGCCCAGCATCTCTTTCAGCACGGCAAGCTGATTGATGGCTGTCAGGCGGCCGGCCTCATAGCCTTCCTCAATACTGACTTCGGAATCTATCTTGCCGTGTATCTCACTGCCGTCGGCACGTTTCGGGCCCTTGCCGGCAAGAAAGATCAGGTTGCCGGTCCTGACACCATTGACGTAATTTGCAACCGGCTCCGGTGCGGGCGGCAGTTCGATACCCAATTCAGCGAGCCTGGCTTCAGGATCAAACTCGACATCATTTTGCGGGTTCTGCGCGGCCGTCAATCCGGCAAGCAAAAGAAAAGAAGAAGCGACAAGAAC
>CAZVWF010000125.1:0-5170 GCA_964630795.1 uncultured Woeseia sp.
TGAGCTTCGTGCCAATGCTGGCGTTACCTGGTTTTCCGGCAATCACACGGCTCGTGTCGGGGTGAATCACATTGGCAATTACACGAATGATCAGAGCAACGACGCGGAAATCAACTCCTGGACCGCAGTGGATGCGATGTATTCGTACACGTTCAGTGGTTTGCTTGGCGACGGTGATACGACGTTATCGATCGGCGCAAACAACCTCATGGACCGAGATCCGCCGGCACTGTATCGTGCTAATTCCGAAGGAGTACGACAAGGTCGATTCCTGGACAACGGACGTTACAACCGTGGTTGGGTTGACCGTCCGGGTTACGACGATCGTGCGGGTCATGATCTCCGTGGACGGATTGTTTACGTACGTTTCAAGCACGCGTTCTAAATATGACAGTAGCAAGACGACGAATAGAGGGGCCTTGTGCCCCTCTTTTCTTTGCGGTGGCACTCTGGTCTGCGCTGATGGCATTGCTCGGTCCTGTTCCGGCGATGTCACAGACAGTCGACGTTTCCACTCTCGAGCAATGCATTACGATGGAGACCGAGGAACTCAAGCTCCGTTGTTTCGAAGCGATCATCGCCGGCAGTACATCCGCGGAAGACAAGAAATCCGAGCCGCAGGAATCCCCCGCAGACCAAACGTTACCTGCACCGGTGATACCTGCCGCTTCCGCAGCGGTCGGCGATGCGCCTGACAATGAGGCAGCCATTGCCCCGGCGGCTCGCGCGGCCGCAGCTCCAGTTTCCGAAGTCGAGATGACTGATGCCGGAAGCCAGACAAGCAATGCGACCGCAGCGTCGCCGCCAGGCGAGGAAGCGTTCGGGCAGGAACATCTCCTGCGGCGGGAGGACGATCAGGAAACAGATGATGCATTATTGCGCGCCACCGTCGTCGAAGTTTCGAAAGGCCGCCAGGATCTTCTTTATTTTCACCTGGGCAACGGCCAGGTTTGGCGACAAAACGAAGCCCGCCATTACTCCTATCCGAAGGGTGTCGAGTTTGACGTCAATATTACTCGCGGCATGATGGGCGATTATCGAATGCGAATCGGTGATAATGATCGCATGGTAAGAATTCGACGCGTCAAGTAGAGGGCCCGGTGTAATGGCGGATGACCTGGTTCCGGATTTCGATATTCGGAAAAGTATATTTATGCAATTCGCAACGCACGTTGTGTCACACGACTGGCCCAACAGCGATGCGCTCAATGCCGAATTACAGGAAGCGGTCATGGCCAGGGAGGCCGAAGAGGGGAAGAACCGCCTCGTACGCTCCAATGCCGGGGGCTGGCAGTCGTCAGGCAACCTGATAACCTGGAAAGAACCCTGTATCGACGTGTTTCGGCGGCGAATCGAGAAGCTGGTCACCAACCTGCTGCAGGAACTCATTCGCGATATGGGAAAGAATCGCTCGTTTAACCTCTACATCGATTCATGGGCAAACGTTAATCGTTCGGGCGACTACAACGTTGTGCACACGCATCCGAATTGCATGTTTTCCGGCGTCTACTATGTGACGCGTGGTGATCCCGATCCCGAGGTGCCACACGGCGGATTGCTCGAAATGCTGGATCCACGCGAGGCGGCGAACTATGTACAGGTTACCGATACGGTCCTGGATGCGCGCGTATTCTTCGAGAATAAACCGGGCCGCATGCTGTTGTGGCCCAGCTGGGTCAAGCACATGGTGCATCCCCATGCCGGCGAGGGTGAACGCATTTCGATCGCATTCAACGTCAACGTCATGGAACGCACCTGACGCTATCGCCTGCGGTCGCTTTTCAGTCAATTCAAGTGCAAATTCGCCTGGCACAGGGTCGTCACGCGTGAGAGTACCGGTTCCCGGGAAAACTCGCGGCATGTTTCTGCTCGCGTGGTTCGTGGCCACCCTGCCGGCATTCGCGCAGGATGAAGCCATTGAAGAGATTCAGGTCACTGCAACCCGGCGCCCGGTAGAGATCAACGAGGTCTCCGCCGCGTTGACGGTGGTCACCACCGACGAAATTTCACGCACAAAGCTGATGACCGACTCGCTGGCTGCGAAACCCGGTGTTTTTCTGCAACAGACCACGCCGGGGCAGGGCGCCCCGATCATCCGTGGACTGAAGGGCTCGGAGGTCCTGCATCTCGTTGACGGCATTCGCCTGAACAATGCCATCTTTCGTAATGCACCGACGCAATACATGGCGTTGATTGCGCCCGGCACGCTGGACCGAATTGAAGTCGTGCGCGGCGCGCCGGCTTCCCTATACGGCAGCGATGCCGTGGGTGGTGTCGTTCAGGCATTATCACGGATTCCCGCCCTTGATGGCCGCGGTCATCAAGGGGATGCGTATCTAGCATTCGATACCGCGGATCTTGCAAAGATTGTGCGCGGATCCGTCGAGCTGGGTGACGAACGATATGCTGCCCTGATTGGTGGTGAGTATCTCGAGACCGGAAACCGGCGCGTCGGCGGCGGGACGCGAATAGGGCCCAGCGGCTATCAGTCGAAGGGCGGACGAGTCGCGTTTTCTGCAACGCCGAACGACCTGGAGTTCTGGCTATTCGATATTCAGGTTGCACGCCAGCCAATGACGCCGCGCATCGACGAACTGGTACCGGGTTTTGGTGAAACGGCGCCGGCATCGTCGGAGTATTTCTTTTCGCCGAATGACCGGATATTCGGGCATGTTCGATACACGCGTGCGGAAGGCATCTTCGATGCGACCTGGAATGTCGATTTGGGCTGGCAACGAATCGTCGACGATCGCCAGTCCCGGGGGTTTCAGTCCAACGTTCGGCGCTACGAGAATAATCGCAGCGACTTGTTCGGACTGACGGTCAACGCAAATGGCGAAACCGGGAGCGGTGACTGGATCGCCGGCATCGAGTTTTATCACGATGATGTTTCCAGTCATCGCTATGAGGAGGACATAAACAGCGGCGACGTACAGGTCGTTACGCCACGCTTCCCAAACGGCTCGACCGTCGGTCAGGCTGCGATCTTCGGCAACTACCTGCATCGATTCGAAGGGCGTCAGTCCTTATCCGGCGGGCTTCGATTCAGTGCCATCAATACAGAATTGCCCGCAGCGGGCGCCGTGCCCGCGACGTCCGTCGAGCAGAAGGATTTCAGCGCGGATCTCGGATGGGTGTACACGCTGACGGATGCGACCCGGTTCGTTGCCAACCTGGGCTACGGGTTCCGGGCACCGAACGTATTCGACCTCGGCACACTGGGCGAGCGCCCGGGCAATCGTTTCAATGTACCCAATCCCAAACTCGACTCAGAGCACATCACGCAGTTTGATGTCGGTATTCGACACCAGGGTGAACGATTCGATATTGATGCTATGGCCTTCGTGCTGCATTACACCGATCGCATTGTCTCGGTTTTCACCGGCGATGTAACGTCGGACGGCCGTGACATTACCCAGAGTCGCAATATCTCATCGGCGGATATCGTCGGCGTCGAAATTGGTGGTCGAATGATCCTGCGACCGGACATCAGTGCCGAATTCGTCCTCAACTACCTGCGAGGTGAAGAGAAGGATGCGACAGGCGCCACCATGCCGGGTGACCGGATACCACCATTCAATGGCCGGATATCGTTACTGTGGCAGGCGACCGATGCAGTCATCGTCGAATCTTTCCTCGTATTTGCGTCAGGGCAGGATCGGCTGAGTCCACGGGACGTCAGTGATTCGCGAATCAATCCTGACGGTACGCCTGGCTGGGCAACCGCGAATATCCGCACCAGCTGGGATGTCAGTGAGACATGGCAGGTAGCTGCCAGCGTTGAAAATGTGCTCGACGAGCGCTACCGGGTGCACGGCTCCGGCCTGGATGCCGTCGGCAGAAACGTTTTCGTGAGCGTACGCGCCCGCTGGTAGCTAGTCTGCAGAGTAGGTTACCGGACCCTGCAGCTCCGGGCGCTTGCCGTTCACGCCTGCGTAGTAGGCGCGAATGTCCTCAAAGTCCTCTTCAAGGCTGCGCCCGCAGGGAAGCGTCGGCCCAATACCAATCTCACGGCACTCGTAATCGACGTGGGCGAGGACAATGGGTACGCCGGCAGCTGACGCAATCCGGTGGAAGCCGGTCTTCCAGTGCGGCACCCAGTTTCTCGTACCCTCAGGCGCCAACGCGAGAAAGAGGTGGTCTTCACGTTCGAACGTGGCGACCAGCTGCGGCACGATCGTCATTGCATTACTGCGGTCAATCGGAATCGCGCCCATTGCCGATAGGATCGACCCCAGTGGCTTCCAGAAAAGCGTGTCCTTGGCGAGAAAGCTTACGTCGACGTCGACGACCAGCTTGTAAACCAGTAACCAGAAACCGTCCCAATTGGATGTGTGTGGTGCAGTAATAAAAACCGCTTTGTCGACGTCCGGGATTTCACCGAGGACGGTCCAGCCTCCCAACCTGAAAATACGTTTCGCGAGCCATCTCAGCATGCGCAGAGTATTGCCGGGGTGGCCCCGTTATGCAAAGTGATCGTGCCAATCGGCGATTACGTTAGAATCACTCCTCTCATAACGAGGAGCGCTTTCGATGTTACGTTTTGCGATCGTATCCATTCTGCTGGCACTGGTTGCCTGCTCGGAACAGCCTGCAGGAAACCCAGATCCCGCTGCCGCCGACAACGAGCAGGTGCAGAACCGCGGCACGGATAAAGACCAATGGTGGGATGCCTTGCCACGGCCGGAGTGGGGCCAGTACGAAAAGATCGAACAAAGCGAGGACTGGTTCGAGGTGTATCGCATCGATGATGATATCTTCGCGATCTATGAGCCCGGCCAGTTTGAAGAGGTCATCTCGTTTCTGATCATCGGTGAAGACTTTGCGCTGATGTTCGATACCGGGCTGGGTGTCGGCAATATTCGTCACGTGGTCAATCAGTTGACGGATCTGGACGTTGTCGTGCTTAACTCGCATACGCATTACGACCACATCGGCGGCAATCATCTGTTTGACACGATCTATGGTACTGGTCTTGCTTACACGACCGAGAGTGCGAAGGGCAGCGCTCCGGAAGCAGTCGCGGGTTTTTTAGCTGAAGGCTGGGTCTGGAAGCCGCTGCCCGATGGATTCAATGCCGACACCTACCAGAGTTATGCATTCGATATCGACCGCATCGTTACTGAGGGTGACATTATTGATATCGGCGGCAGGCAACTCGAAATACTGT
>CAZVWF010000126.1:0-5153 GCA_964630795.1 uncultured Woeseia sp.
GAGGGTGGGATTCGAACCCACGGTACGGGAGACCCGTACACCTGATTTCGAATCAGGCCCGTTCGACCACTCCGGCACCTCTCCAATCGAATTCTTCTCGTTTGATATCAACTGATTTGACTCGCGCCTTCCCTGGCGCTCGCCCTGCGGGCGCACTTCGTGCGTCCAAAACGGCAATCCTGCCGTTTTGTCGAATCAGGCCCGTTCGACCACTCCGGCACCTCTCCGCGGGGGGCTGATTCTACACGGCAGCGCGCGTACTTGCGCAATTTTGGCCGCCTGGATGGCGCCGTTTGAAATTCATTAATTTCAGGTCAAATGACAACTTCAAGGGCTAACTCACTGATGTCGAAAGGTGCTCCGGGACCCCCGCGACTTATACCCGATTTTGACTGAGCGACCGGCACTGAAATCCGGCCGGGCTTCAGGTACCGTATCCACCGCTGCGGGCCCTTTCGTGTAAGTATTTGAATACTAGGGATATCCTGCAGAGTTCGGTGAATAAAAGGCAGTATTGAGGATGAATTTCCGCCGCTGCCGAAGGTCAATATAACAAGAGGCACCCGTGCCAGCTGGTTCGGGCTGACCAACGGAGACTTGATTTGCGACTTTGGTTCATCGCAATTATGGCGACGCTGACGGGCACCTGTTCGTCGCCACCGTCAACGCTCGACCAGGTTCTCGAACTGGGCGAGCTTCGCGTCGTTACGCGTGAGTCACCCACCGCCTATTTCGTCGGTCCGGACGGACCCGCAGGTCCCGAATATGACCTGGTCCGCGGATTCGCGGAGGAACTCGGCGTAACGCTCGTTATCGAAACGGTCGACAGCGTGTCTGAAATCACCCCGCACCTGGCCAGCGGACGGGCGCATATGGCGGCGGCCGGCCTGTCAATGACGGAATCGCGACGCGAGTACATGCATTTCGGGCACCCGTATAACTCGGTGGACATGCACCTGATCTACAAGCTGGGCACCGGCAAGCCGCGCGACATTTCCGAGGTCATCGGACGTCCCGTCGAAGTGGCCGCCAGCAGCAGTCATTCCGACATGATGCAGTCCCTTGGCCGCTCCTATCCGGAACTAGAGTGGTCTGAAAACGCCGATGTCGAGGTTGCAGACCTTCTAAAGAAAGTCGCGCTCGGGGAGGTCGACTTTACGATCGCAGACAGTACGGAATTCGCGATTCAACGTCATTTCTATCCCGACCTCCGCGTTGCGCTCGACCTCAAAATTGCCGATCCCATTGCCTGGGCGTTTCCGAAAGACGGGGACAACAGCCTGCTTGAACGTGCCGACGCGTACATCATCGGTTCCGATCGAAGCGGGCTTCTTGCGCAGGTCAATGACCGTTACTTCGGACACACCGAGAAATTCGACTATGTCGGCACGCGTGCCTTCATCCGCCATTTCGAGTCACGTTTGCCCCGCTATCGACAGGTGTTTGTGGAAGCCGGCGATGCCTGGGGCGTCGACTGGCGATTGCTGGCCGCGCTCGGCTACCAGGAATCTCACTGGCGGTCACACGCCGTCTCTCCAACAGGTGTTCGCGGCATCATGATGCTGACAGCAGCGACGGCTGACTACCTCGATATTGATGACCGGATGGATCCGGTCATGAGCATCTCTGGCGGCGCGCGGTTCTATGCGCGCCAGACCGAGCGCATCCCCGACAGCGTCGACGAACCGGACAGGACCTGGTTCGCACTCGCCGCTTATAACGTTGGCTTCAATCACATCAAGGACGCGCGACAAATCGTCGAGTGGCAAGGTGGCGATCCGGATAAATGGGTCGATCTGAGCAAGGCACTGCCCCTGCTGGCGCAACGCAAATGGTACACGCGCGTGCCCTACGGATATGCACGCGGCTGGGAACCCGTGCTTTACGTCAATAACATCCGTGCCTACTACAACATCATCAAGTGGCTCACCGAAAACGAGATTCCGGCAGAAGAGAAAGAAAACGACGAGGAATCGGAGGCATCCAGGATGATTGCATTGCTCGTCGACAGTGAGGATGTGGCCACACCCTCTGCCGAGTAGTCAACGCTTACGCTCAAAAAACTGTCTCAGCAATCCCCCGCACTGGTCCTCAAGTAAACCACCATTAACTTCGATCCGGTGATTCATGCGCCGATCGTCGCACAGGTCCAGAACGCTGCCTGCAGCGCCCGACTTCGGATCGTAAGCCCCGAACACCAGCCTTGATACTCGGGCATGCAGCATGGCACCGACGCACATCAGGCAAGGCTCCAGCGTAACGTAGAGCGTGGCGCCATTGAGGCGATAGTTCTTCTCAACGGCCGCGGCCGCCCGTATCGCCATGATTTCCGCATGGGCTGTTGGGTCATTGTTCTGGACTGGACAATTGAAGCCGCGGGCGATAATTTCTCCGCCTTTTACAAGCACCGCGCCAACCGGCACTTCATCGGTACTCGCAGCCACTTCCGCTTCGGCGATGGCCGCCATCATGAACCGGGTGTCAGCCTCGCTCCAGCTCATTTCCACTCAGCAAAATGATGCCCTTAAATCATTGATATTAAAGAAAGCATCTGGAAACGGTTTATATTTAGATTGCATCAATCTTTCGTAAAAAATTAAACCAAATAACTTTAATAAGAAACAAGTGTATCCAGGTTATAGCCTTGATCAGTTATTAATTTACTTCCTCCCAAGTCAGTTAAATCAATAATACATAAAATCAAAATATCCGCTTTTATCACACCAAAATTCTCTGTTAGCAGTTCTGCACAAGCTATTACTGTTCCTCCTGTTGCAACAAGGTCGTCAACAATTACAACTCTTTTTCCTTTCTTTATATTCGTATTTTTTTGTATCTCAATTGATGAGCTTCCATATTCCAAATCAAAGTTTTTGATATAGGTTTCATTGGGAAGCTTCCCAGGTTTGCGAGCTAAAACAAAAGGCAGGAGAAGGTCACTAGCGACAGAGCCTGCAAAAATAAAACCCCTGCTTTCAATACTTACAACTAAATCTGCAGAGAATTCTTCTGTTACTCTCGTCAATTCTTTACAAGTTTTTCTAAATGGTTCGGGTGTTTCAATTAAGCTTGTAATGTCCCTAAACTTAATCCCTAGTATAGGGAAATCATCTACATTCCTGATATGTTTTTTTAAATCTAACTTATCAGTCATATTTGTTCCCACTCCGTTTTTTAGGAGTATATTCTAACGACTCCTTAAAAAAATTGACCTCTATAATGGGAACGCACGAATCTACTCCACAGCCGCACCGTATACCCACACAGTCACTTGCAGCAACTCTCGGAAGCCGCTGTTTGGCTTCTTTTGGCTGTCGTACCACTCATTCATTGTTTTAGGGAGGTCGTAATAGCCTCTAATACATTTCTGATTCTATTTGCAGATGAAATAGCCCCCTCACGAGTCAAGTGCCCACCATCTGCTGAAAGCAGCAAACCATTGTCGTTAAAAATCCTACACTCAAAGTGGTTTCCACCGCAAAGAGGCGTTAGCAATGGATAAAAAAACTCGTAACCATCCATAGCTTCACTTAGCCTAATAGAAACGTTTATTGCGTAGGATGTAACAGCATGGGTGTAACTAACTCTTGAAGCGGAGGGTAGCGACAACAACTCGTTTGGAGATATTTCACCAAAGTTCTTCATCCCGAATACTCTAACAGTCACACCGTAATCGTCGGTAAGGTTATTAATTGACTGGGGCAAATATTCAATAAACCATTCTCTCCAAGAAGCAGCTAGCCAAATCTCATCAGCTTCAGTAAGTATTTCATTGAAGCCATGCCCACCATACCATCCTAAAACCCTACAGCGCTCTAATCTATTGCTGGGTATGTGTTGCTCAATTATGGAATAGTCTTGCAAATATAAATTACCGCACACAGAGTTAACTTGCCGCGTAGAAAATTGGATGTCCGTAAATAAATTTGACTCAACAATAATATTCATCAAATCCTTCGCATAGCTATCGCCGACAATTACAATGCGCTTTTGGGTACTATTCTCGAATGGCTGCTTTTCTAATGAGTCAAAAACTCTCTGGTTGTAGTCTTGATAGTTACCCAGCTGAGTTAATAATGCTCTATCTTCAACGGAATACCTGTTTATAAAGCCATCTTTAGCAACAATATAAAGCCCCGCAAATATCAACAACACCCCGCCTATTAGAGATGCGATAAAAATATTTGCTCTTGAAATAAAAAGTTTATTTCTGAACGGTGTTTCGACATATCGATAAGTTATATATGAGAAGAGAACCGTCGCTAATGCAATAGCGATCAAGTTGCTTTCAAATACTTCTAGATGCCGCGCTAATGCAAAAAATAGGTTGATGCCACAAATAAAGCGAATAACTGAGTAAACCTATGAAAACTATGGGCTTAAAAGAAAATAATTTCTTTACGTAGTGTGTCGCCGACGCAGATATAACGAATAGAAATGTACCCAATACGGGCACAGCAGCATAAAATCCTGGAAATGGTGTTGAATTGTCGAAGCTTAAACAAGAATAAAATATTAAAGACAAACCAATAGAAGAAAAGACTTCTGCCACAGAAACATTATGAACATAGAAATGGTTTTTCACTAGTAAAGCTGCTACTGAGCCAGCTAGCAACTCCCAGGCACGAGTGAAAGGAAAATAAAAGGCCGTGTCGAAATGAATCTTTGTTACGAAGTAAGACGATGCAAGAGATATTGTCATTCCAAAAATAAGAAGTGAGTAAAATAACCTCTTACATTTAGATAGCACCAATAGAAAAATTGGAAAGACAATATAGAACTGCTCCTCTACTGCCAAACTCCAGAAATGGATTAGAGGCTTAAGCTCAGAAGATTCACCAAAGTAACCTCTCTCACTCCAAAAATAGAAATTTGCAGAGAATAGAGGAGTAGAAACTAAACTTTTCGCAAATGAAATCAAGTACTCGGGATAAAGGATGAAACTTGATGCAATAGTTGACGTAGCAGCCACAGTGTACAATGCAGGCAGTATCCGCCTAGCACGTCGCTCGTAGAAATTAACGATACTAAATCGTTGATTTTCTATATCTTCAATTACATGCGTAACTGTGAAATGTGGTGAAGTTACTTTTCCGGAAAACATACCATAAAACATGAAGGCGTCATCCGCATCTGGTGTGTGCCCAACAGAA
>CAZVWF010000127.1:0-4917 GCA_964630795.1 uncultured Woeseia sp.
CCGGTTTCGCCATGCTGACACGCATCCAGTCGGTCATCGGCCGGAACGGACGGCCCACCATGATGTTCTCGTTTCGGAACTCCTGGTTGACCTCGCGAATATCCCGGCCGGTATAGATGAAGGTGAAGTTAGCATTTGACTTCACATAGCGATGGCCTAGTTCATCCAGCATGCCTTCCACGATATCCAGCGATTCCCGGTTCTGTGCAATCGTGAAATCCTGGAAGTGCTGGTCCCGGTAACTCGCAATTGCGGCATTCAGACCGATGACGTTCAGGCCACCGGTTTTGGCATTGTTGATCTTTTGAACCAGGTCCGGATGGGCGAAGCCGAAGCCGACCCGCAGGCCGGCAAGCCCGTGGATCTTCGACGCCGTACGCGCAACGATGATGTTGTTATGTCCGTCACGAACGAGGTCCATCATCGATGCGTAATTTGGATTGTCGACAAACTCGAAGTACGCCTCGTCGATAAAGACCATGCGATCTTTCGAAACCTCGACGACAAAATCACGCATCGCATTCTTCTCGATAATCGTCGGGATCGGGTTGTTAGGATTGACCAGGTAGACGCACTTCGTATCGCCACGGATGGCTCTGTACATCGCGTCGAGGTCTGTTGTCAGCGTTTCGGGATCAACCGGTACCCGGATAATTTCCGAACCCGCACGTTCCGCGTAACGCACCAGGTCGTGATAGGTCGGATCTGCACAGACAATCGACCCTTGCTCCATCGCGACCAGCATGCCCGCCGTCTTCAGGATTTCGCCGGAACCCGTGCCGATTGAAATATGGTCGACCGGGACGTTATTGATTTCGCCCAGTAGTGCCATCAGCGTGCGGCGGTCACCAGCGTAGAGGTTCGACATTTTGATGGAGTCGACGATGGCCTGCAGGGCAGGGCGTGAAGGTCCCCATGGGTTTTCGTTCGTTCCCATGCGAATCATGTAATCCGGTTTGGCGAGTTCTTCGCCGACGGCGCCACGGATGATATTGCTGCCGGGCACCATGCTGGCGCCGATCAATGCGCCTCCACCCAGAAGGATTTGTCGTCTGGAGACCCTTGCCATGCTGTTTCCCCCTTGAAGCTGACGCGGCCGAGCGTTACTCAGTGTGATTCGTGAAAGGCCGGTAGGTTTCCAGAAAACACCGCCTGTTCGCGAGACCACGGCACGGTAATAGGAAAGCGGTCAGGTTGCAATCGGCGCAATGAAAAGTTTTGTTAGAGCCTGGGAAAGATATTTCAGCGGAAACTACTTCATTTCTATTTCGAGGCGACTGCAGTCCTGGACGACCTGGCTGGTCTCCCCGCCGTGCGTCACCGCCTCGCGCCAGACAGCGTCACCCAGCCGGAATGACTGCATCGACTCCCCGTTGCCAGTCGCGCGTTCCATCCAGGCGCAGGGGCTCAAGTGGACGATCAGCGTCTCCGGATGAGCGTGTAGTGGTGCGGTTTCACCGTTGCGTTCCGTGACCTTGAGGACCCGAACCCAATCGTTTTCGAGCACGTTTGCGTAGATATGCGGTGCGACTCGGACCGGGTCCAGTGCGTCAAACTGTGCAAGGGCAATACTGTAGCCGAAGAGACCACCGACAAGCACCAGGAGCAGGCTGCGGAAGGATTGATTCATTGTGGGTCCTGAACGGGCCTAGGGCCCGGGTAGTGAGCGACCGTGCCCCGTCGCAGCGGCGATACGGTCATCGAGGAAATTAACGATCCTGTCAGGTAAATAATAGCTCGGACGCCAGGGGTAGCCGCCGTTGATGAATCCGATATGTCCACCGAATGCAGCGACCTCGATCTGCAGGCAGCTTGGCAATCCGGCCGGCGTTGGGATGGCGTCCGGGGTCATAAACGGGTCGTCGAGTGCATTTATGATCAGTGTCGAAATGCCGATGTCTTCCAGGAAGCCGCCGGAGCTGCAGCGATCGTAATACTCGTCTTTGCCGGCGAAGCCATGGAGGGGCGCAGTAACCGCATCATCGAACTCGGCGAAGGTCTTTGCCGCCATCGCTCGATGCCAGTCGAACGCAGCCGTGTGGCGGTTAAACTTACGACGAATTGCATTTTTCATCTTTTTTATTAAATAATATTGATAAATCCTTGATAAACCAGATGAAAGTGCGTTTGCTGAGTCATGCAGGCTGAGCGGGACGCTGACTGCCACAGCAGCGTCCAGCGCTGTGGAAACACCTTTCTCACCGAGGTATTTCAAGAGAACGTTGCCGCCCAGCGAGAATCCCGCCGCCACCATCGGGCCGTCGTGACCACCTGATCGGAGAGATTCCAGGAAAAACCGGATGTCGTTGGTTTCGCCGGCGTGATAGCGGCGTGGCAGGCGATTTCGATAGTCACCACAGTCCCTGAAATGCAGCACTGCGGCTCGCCAGCCGTGGTCGCCTGCGGCCTGGAGCAGCATTCGTGCATAAGTGGACTCGGATGACCCCTCCAGCCCGTGAAGGATAATCAGTATTGGAGCCCCGGACGCTGCCTCGGGCCCGTCAGCCATCCAGTCGACCACTGTGACGTCACCGTCTGGCAATTCAAGGTTAACGCGGGTCAGGTTCGGTTTTGGGGCCCGGGACAGGGGCAAGGATGAATAAATCGTCTGCGCATGCCGGTTTTTTAACCACCAGGCCGGCTTGAACTCGCTCGCGATGATCTGATTCTGCAATTCCCGGGCTCCAGCATAAAAAAGCCCCCGATTTCGCGGGGGCTAGCCATGGAGTATTCACTCCTTCAGGCATGCAACAGGGGGCGGGGGAGCAAATCCCTGTTACACCGTCGAAATTAGGCGTTTGCTACCCTTGTGTCAAGCAACCCGCCAGGCGTTACAGGCCTCGGAATTCCACGTTTTCAGGCCTGTTTGTGCTCCGTTGGCAGGTCGTCGGCATGGCTGTCATCCAGGAGGGAAACTTCTGAAAAACGCCGCAGAACCTCGTCCTGTAGCGACTTCCAGCGTGCGATGTTCTTTTGCGCGACTTCGGCCACCGCGGCGAACGGGTCGATTCCTGTCACACGGCATATCTGCCGTCTCAGGTTTTGCTGCTGGGCCATGAAATATTCCATGCTCTCTTCCAGGTAATCCGATGCAAACTCGGGGATGACTTTGTCGTAGGAGCGAATGACCTCGGAGAGGAAATCGCGACTCATGACCGACATGCCCCGTTGTTCCTGTTCGGTAATGACCTGCAGCAGGATCGAGCGTGTGATGTCCTCACCACTTTTCCGGTCCCGGACGAGAAACTCGATCTTCTCCGTGACAAGGTTCTTAATGTCGGCGAGCGTGATGTAGCGGCTTTCCTCGGTGTCATAGAGGCGCCGGTTCGGGTATTTCGTAATGATGCGAGCATATTTCATGGCCCTACGATAGCGGATTTTTTGAGGTCATCCAAAACCGAACTGACTGGCAGAAATGTCTCGGATGCCCTGCAGCACGTCGGGTCGCCAGTTTGGCAGTGCCCAGTGCCAGATATCAGTCGGATTCGCGCCATCGAGCGACGCTGGCGGGGCCTGTCGCAGAGCTTTAAGTGCCTTGTGCAGCGTGGCACCGGCATTTGCCTTGCTGATGGGGGTGGCGCCCGTTAGTTTGCTCAGTTTCTGTCCGTCTTCATTCACCGCGACCGGGATGTGCATATAAGCAGGGGTCGGCACCTTGAGAGTTTTCTGAATCCCGATATGGCGGGGCGTGGAGGCGATCAGGTCGATGCCGCGAACGATCTCGCCGATGCCCTGGTCGTAGTCATCGACGACCGCCGCCAGGTGATACGCGATCAGCCCGCCCCGACGCTTGATGATGAAATCACCCGACTCCGACTCCAGGCGCTGTGTCTGTGTCCCCTGCAGGGCATCCGTAAAGGTGATGGGGTCGTCGTTGGTTCGCAGCCGGATAGCGGCCTCTGACGCTGAACACCCCGTTCTGCATGTGCCAGGATAAATCGCGCCAAGCGGGCCGCGCGGTACATCGGCCAGGTCGCGACGGGAACAGCCGCAGGGGTAGGCGGCGCCGGTCGCGAGCAGCTCCGCCACCATGGACTCATGCCGCTCAGTAAACGTACTCTGGTAGGTGACCGGGCCATCCCATTCGAAGCCGAAGGCTTCCAGTGCGCAAAGAATCAGCTGGTCCGACCCCGGCTGCTCGCGTGGCGGATCAATGTCCTCGATACGAACCAGCCATTCTCCCTGACGGGACTTCGCCTGCGCATAGCTGGCCACCGCGGCCAGCAGCGAACCGAAATGGAGGGGACCGGTAGGTGAGGGGGCGAACCTGCCTCTGTGCGCGGCAGGCTGGGCCGATGGCGCCCGGTTGTGTTCAGCGGGCGCCAACAGCAGCAGGTTTAGCGTTACCGGTAGCGGTCATCCCGATCTCGGAACTGACGCTCGGCCATTTCTCGACGCTCCTGGGCTTCGACGCACAGGGTGGCCACCGGACGTGCTTCGAGGCGTTTCAGGCCAATTTCTTCACCTGTCTCCTCACAGAAGCCGTAGGTGCCTTCCTCAATGCGTAGCAGCGCGGAGTTGATCTTGCGCAGCAACTTGCGCTCACGATCACGTGTACGCAGCTCCAGTCCGAATTCGGATTCCTGAGTCGCCCGATCGTTGGGATCGGGGAAATTGGCCGCTTCGTCTTGCATATGGTGCACCGTACGGTCGACTTCCTTCATCAGCTCGTCTTTCCAGGACCGGAGGATCGCCTCAAAGTGATCAAGCTGCTTGTCGCTCATGTAATCTTCGCCACGCTTGGCAACGTACGGTTCAATGCCGTGAATCGGCCCGGTCAGGACGTCGCCAGCCGCCGGCTTACGGCGGCTCGCCTTCTTGCGAACCGGCGCCCTGCGGGTCGCAGGTTTCTTGCGAGATATCTTCTTCTTGCTCGCCTTTTTCTTGCTTGTCGACTTCCTGGCGACCTTCTTCTTG
>CAZVWF010000128.1:0-4873 GCA_964630795.1 uncultured Woeseia sp.
GCCATCCTGGCCCGTGTCCGGGCAGGTAGCTTCGCGACCGCGCCCGTCGAACGGTGGGTTCTCATCTACACCCTCTGCCGCGATAGAAGGTGGGCCCCGAACGGGACCCACTTCAATCTGGCGGAGAGGGTGGGATTCGAACCCACGAAGGGCTACTAACCCTTGCTGGTTTTCAAGACCAGTGCATTCAACCGCTCTGCCACCTCTCCGAATTCCGGGGTAAGCGCTTGTGCGACGGCGCATTTTGCTCGCTGCGGCCTGCTATTTCAACAATTCCCGTACCGGGCGTTGAATTGGCCGTGCCGGGGCACCATCTCAAGGCGAACGATCCCCGCTGCCGAGGGTCACAATGGCAATCCGGGCGCCATTGGCCTGAAATTCAATATAGAATAAATTATTTAAAAACAAATGATTAAGTCAGTTAGTTATAGTTATTTCTGTAGAGATGTGGCGATGGGTTGTGTCATTCATTCTGCGACAAATGGCACAACCGTGCCGTTCCAGCCCTTTGCTCACCACCCCGGACGGTCATGTGCGACAATATTTAGAGCCGTCCCGTGACGGTCATGACACCCGGGTTCCGTGGTTCGAAGGTTTCTGCACCCGCCAATCCGATTGGAGAGCAATGCGCTTGAACAAGCAATTCCGACATCGACAGTTTACAGCCGGTAATCCGCTGGCCAACGTTCTTGTGGTGATCGGTGGGATCATCATCATTGCAATTTCGCTGGCGCTCGGGTTTTTCTTCTTCCTCGGCATGGCTGGATTTGTGTTGCTGATGGCTGCGATTATGACCGTTCGCAGCTGGTGGAATCGGCGCCAGTTCGGCCGGAAATCACCGCCGGAACAGGAGATTCGCCGTGAGACTACGGTGCGACGGCAGATTATTGAAGGCGAGTACCGGGAAGTCGGCCAATCGCGACGCGATCCGCCGGACCGCTGACCCCGTAGTCAAACCGGGCAAAACCTCGTAAGCTCGGCCCCCATGCGCAAAGGGAGTAAAGACACCGACCGCCGTCGAAAACGCCGCCGCAGGCGTATCCAGGCTATCGTCATCTATACCGCTATTGCGGTCGGTCTCGCCTGGTTCTTCGAATCACAGGCTACGACGACGATGATCTTCGTTCGGCACGCCGAAAAAGCACTGATTCCAGTGGGTGATCCGGGCCTGTCTGAGGCGGGGCAGCGTCGTGCCGCGGAACTGTCGCGGCAGCTCGTGGATGCCGATGTTATCGCTGGAATTGACGCCATTTACTCGACCGACTTTCGACGCACCGTTGAGACCGCACAGCCCATTGCCGATGCACTCGGGCTGCCGATCCGTCGCTACAGCACGGATGATGACGATGAGGAAGTCGTCGATGCCATGGTCCGTGACCATAAAGGCAAGATCATCCTGGTGGTCGGGCACAGCAACACGCTTGCGGCGCTGATAGCGGCCCTGGGCGCCAGTAAAACCGTACCGCCTATTGCCGAGATGGAGTACGACAATATCTATCTCATCTCTATCCCCTGGTTCGGCAAGACCAAAACCATACGATTGCGTTACGGCGAACCGTACACCGGCGCGCCCGCCAAGGCGCAGGATGCTACCGTCAATATGACGAACTAAGGCTCGACGCGGCAAACGTTACCCGATGATCAGTCAGCAGGAATTCAGTATCAGCACCAGCGGGCGGGGCACCGTTGACCTCACCGGCGAAATCCAGAGAATCGTTCAGGATTCCGGCATCCATACCGGCCTGTGCCATGTCTTTCTGCGACACACCAGCGCTTCGTTGATGCTGTGCGAAAACGCAGATCCGGCCGTTCGCGCGGACCTGGAAACCTTCATGAGTCGACAGGTTCCCGACGGCGACCCAATGTTCACCCATGTCGACGAGGGGCCGGACGACATGCCGGCGCACGTCAGAAGCATCCTGACGCAAAACGACATGAATTTGCCGGTCGCTGACGGACGATGTGCACTGGGCACCTGGCAAGGGGTTTATCTCTGGGAGCATCGACATGCGCCACATACGCGCAAGGTCATGCTGACCATTACCGGGGATTAAGCGGGTCGCTATTCGTAAGACTGAGTCTTCATGGACTCGGTTTCCCGCAGCATGATGGCCTTCTTGATAAATTCGTCGTGTTTGGCAATTTTCAGGTCTGCGCAAACTGCGCCCTGAATGCGTTGCTCCTGGCTTATAAGATAGGTGATTCGCCGCACACCGAAACCCATGGGGCCATCAGCATCGTACAGGCGTATGGCGATCTTGCCGGGGTCGCTGATCAAGGTGAAAGGCAGGCTGTGCTTTTCTTTGAAACGACGATGGCGATTCTCATCCTGCGGACTGACGCCGATGACCTGCAGGCCGACAGACAGGATATCATCGTGAATATCGCGAATGGCGCAGGACTCTTTGGTACAACCCGGTGAAAAGTCGGCGGGATAAAAATAGAGTATGACGGCACTGTTTTGAAGCCGTTGCGTCAACGCGACTTCCTCACCGTTCTCGTCCGGCAGAATAAATTCCGGCGCGATGTCCCCTGCCTCGAGCATGCCTGTCACCCTCCACGCGACGATGCGGCAAACGATGTGGTGCGCCGCTCCTGGCAGTCGATTCTACAGGCTTGTCGCGCAGCGAGAAGAAAGCTTCACGCTGCTCCGCCGGTGGACGCCGGGGCGATATCTGCCGTCCCGGGTTCGATCGATCGTCCGGACGCCCGCAGAATCTTTCCGTGCTTTATAATTACCTTCTTCGACGACGTCGGGTAATGGGAGAGCCGGCCCGTGCGCTGGTTAATCTCCGGCCGTCCAACATGTAACAGCGAGGCAATACTCATGCGAATGATGCAATCGCAATCACTTCTTATCCTGCTGGCTAGCGCTATCACCGCGTGCGGTCCCACTGAAATGCCGCCGGCGTCCGAGTCCGAGGTTGCCGCTGTAGCATCAGCGGTGCCTGAATACAGTGCGGAAGCATTTTTCCAGACCACCAGCTACGGCATGGTTGGCGGTGCCGGACATGCATTTTCTGCAGATGGCTCCGCGCTTCTCGTGTCTTCCGACAAGTCTGGTGTATTCAATGCATACCGATTGCCGGTAGATGGCAGCGAACCGACGATGCTGACCGATTCGGACGACAACGCGGTGTTTGCGGTGAGTTGGTTCCCGAATGACGACCGGATTCTTTACACCTATGACGGTGGCGGCAATGAACTGAACCATGTCATCGTTCGTGAGCTTGATGGCGCCTACAAGGATCTGACGCCTGGCGATTCACTCAAAGCGGCCTTCGGTGGCTGGAGTGCCGATAACGAAAGCTTTTACATAGTGACCACGGAGCGTAATCAGTCGAGCTTCGATCTCTATCGATATTCTGCAACGGACTACAGCCGGGAAATTGTCTATGAGAATCCCGGATTCCAGTTGGGAAGCTTAAGCCCGGATGGACGCTGGCTGGCGCTGGATAAACCTGTCAGCAGCGCAGACTCCGATATCTATGTCGTCGACCTGCAGAGTGACGATCACATGCCGGTCCTTATTACCGGGCATGAGGGCAACATATCGCACAACTCGATGGGCTTTACCGCCGACAGCAGTGCGTTGATCTACGGTACCAACGAACACGGTGAGTTCAACCAGGCCTGGCAACACAACATGGAAACCGGCGAAAAGGGTCCCTATGTGGTCGCTGACTGGGATGTCAGTTACGTCTCGAACTCGAAGTCAGGGGATTATCTCGTTTATGGCGTCAACGTCGATGCGCGCACTGAAGTAACGCTCAGAAACTTAAGGACGGGCGAACCCGTCGAATTGCCGGAGATGCCGGTCGGGGAAATGCGAAACGTTCGGTTTTCAGCCGACGAATCGCACCTGGCACTGATCATTAACGCGGACAATTCGCCATCGAATATTCATGTCATCGATCTGGAAGAGGGGAATGCGCGACAACTGACGGACGCGCTGAACCCTGAAATTGATCAGGCGCATCTCGTTGTCAGTGAGGTGATTCGTTACGAAAGTTTTGATGGCCTCGAGATACCGTCAATCCTGTACAGGCCGCATGGTGCGAGTGCGGAAAACCCGGCGCCTGCGTTGGTGCTGGTGCATGGCGGGCCGGGTGGCCAGACACGAACCGGCTATCGCGCAATGGTGCAGCACCTGGTCAATCACGGCTATGCGATTCTCGGTGCGAACAATCGCGGGTCTTCGGGCTATGGCAAGACGTTTTACCATCTTGATGACAAGCGTCATGGTGAGGAAGACTTGCAGGATATTGTCTATGGTCGCCGCTACCTCGAATCGCTCGATTGGGTGGACAACGACCGAATCGGTGTCATTGGCGGGTCCTATGGCGGTTATATGGTTGCTGCTGCGCTGGCGTTCGAACCTGAAGTGTTCGATGTTGGCATCAATATTTTCGGTGTGACCAACTGGGTGCGAACCCTGAAGAGCATCCCGCCGTGGTGGGCGGCACAGAAGGATGCGCTGTATGATGAACTGGGCGACCCGGAGACGGACGAAGAGCGTCATCGGCGTATTTCGCCGCTGTTTCATGCCGGTAACATCGTCAGGCCCATGCTGGTTGTTCAGGGTGCGAATGACCCACGCGTGCTGCAGGTGGAGAGCGATGAGCTTGTAGCGGCGGTGCAGGCAAACGAAGTGCCGGTCGAATACCTCGTTTTTCCGGACGAGGGGCATGGCTTTCGCAAGCGCGTCAACCAGGTCGCGGCATCTGATGCCTATGTCCGCTTCCTGGATGTCTACCTGAAAGGTGATTCCGGCAGCGACTGACCGTAGAATCGCGGGCCTGTCCCCGTAGCTCAGCTGGATAGAGCATCTGCCTCCTAAGCAGAGGGTCGGGAGTTCGAATCTCTCCGGGGA
>CAZVWF010000129.1:0-4808 GCA_964630795.1 uncultured Woeseia sp.
TCATGGCTGAGAACTACGGCATCGAAATCAGTTTCGCGCGCTGGATGCTCGTCGGCATCCCTGTCAGCTTCGTCATGCTGCCGATCGCCTGGTTTACACTGACCCGCTTCCTGTTTCCCTGCGAGATCCCGGCGAGCGTGGCCGTCAGGAATCATCTGCACGAACTGCGCGAGGAGCTGGGTGAGATGAGCACAGCGGAACGACGCGTCGGTATCGTTTTTGCTTGTCTCATCCTGTCATGGATGTTCAGGAAGCCGGTGGCGGACGCATTGGGTATCAGTGGTATCTCAGATGCCGGTGTCGTGATGACGGCTGCACTCATCCTCTTCCTGCTGCCAAGCGGAGACAGTGACGAGCCGCGACTGATGACCTGGGAGACACTGGTCAAACTGCCGTGGGGCGTATTGATCCTGTTTGGCGGCGGACTCAGTCTCGCCGGTGCGGTATCGGACAGCGGCCTGGCCTTGTGGTTGGGCGAACAACTGGCACCTCTGAATGTCCTGGGCACGGCGGTGCTGGTCGTCTCATCCGTCGCTTTGGTTATATTCCTGACAGAGCTGACGAGCAACCTGGCGACGACGGCGACGCTGTTGCCCGTCATGGGTGCGATTGCCGTACAAGCCGGCGTCCCGCCAATTTTGCTGACGGTGCCGATCACTATCGCGGCGAGTTGTGCCTTTATGTTGCCAGTAGCAACGCCGCCGAATGCCATCGTGTTTTCCACAGGTGCGATCAGTATTCCGCAGATGGTCAGGGCTGGCGTATTCCTGAACATCATCGGTATTATCATTGTTTCGATCGTTTCACTGACCCTGGCGCCGCGCTTGCTCGGCTGATTCGCGTGCTAGAACGGCGTGCCACCAAGCTCGGTTTCGATACCGGATATCGAACGTCGAAATCAGGTAACTCGTTGACAGCCTGCCGACCCAGCGGAGCTTGAACGGCCGGGATAACCACCACGTGCACGTCTCTGCCCGTTTGTTGGGGAAATTACCGCTGGCAAATGCAGGACCTTAGGAGTAGGTTTTCCGGATGCAATCTGCAATACAGCGAGGCAATCGTCATGTCTGAAGAAGCGGGTCAGTGGGATTCGTTCGCACTGGTTCTGATCGACGTCCAGAAGGATTTTTGGACAGACGGAATGCCAATTGCTTTCCCCGACTTCGAGTCCAATGTGGCGAGTCTTCTCAGTCTCTGTCGCTCGAAGGGTATTGACGTTGTTCACCTGCGCGCGCAGTTCAAAAAGAACAAGTCGGACTGGATGGCGCGATACCGCCTCGGCGATGAAATACCCTGTATCGAGGGCAGGGCGGGCGCCCGCGTGTTCGAGTACGCAGCAGCGCAGGGGGATGAGCCTGTCTTCATCAAGCAGACGTTTGACGGCTTCCTGACAGAGGAACTGCAGGCATGGTTGAGCGACAACGGCAAACAGTATCTCTTGATGGCGGGTCTTGTGACGTCTGTTTGCGTGCTTTTGACAGCGGCCGCCGCCTCACAACGCGGCTATCTTGTGAGCGTCGTCGAGGATTGCTGTGCCGACAAACCTGAAGCGCATGTACACACGCTGGAGGGCTATCCGTTCGTGTTCGAAGTGACGACGCTGGACGACATCGTAGCCAGCCGTGATAACTGGCAGTCGCAGCTGGATCAGCTCTCCGGCTAGTTGCCCGCCTTCTCCGCGGCGGTCTTCTTCGTCATCTCGACGACGGTCGGCCAATCTTCATTGTAGATCAGGAAAGACATCGCGTAGTGCGCGATCTTCCAGTCACCGTCCTGCTTTACGGCAACCCCGGTGCCACGGAAACGGCCGTTGGTTTTCGAGAAGACAACCTCGTCGAACCAGGCAACGTCCCCTGAATCCGCGAGGTTGATGACTCGCTCGACAGATTGGTAAGTCCAGCCGGTACCATTCTGGAAGCGGCCGTCAACGTATTCAGTGAAGTCCGGGTTTTTCGGCCAGCGCTCCCATTCATCGGTGCCCATGAAAACACCGTCTTCGGTCATATGGCCGAGGTAGCGGTCTTTGTCACCTGCAGCCGCCGCGGCATGGAAGTTATCGATCACTGCGCCGATAGCCTCTTCTTCGTGGTTATCCGCGAATACGGCCAAGCTGGCGATCAAGAGGGAAAAACTCAGTAATTTCTTCATCGTCATTATCTCAGTTGGCTGTCTTTACTGCCGCGTCTGTTGTATCCGGCAAACGCCTCGGCCTTCTTGTCTTCTTCTGCCTGGCAATTCACGCACAGGCGGACACCGGGAATCGCCTCCTGCCGGGCCTTGGGAATGTCGGCATCGCATTCTTCACAGTTTGCCAGGCTCGGCCCTTTGGGCAGGCGATCACGGGCACGAGTGACTGCGTCCTCGATCGTCGCGTCAATCTGTTCCTGTACCGCACCGTCTTTTGCGAATCCGCCTGCCATTGAATGGGGAGACTCCGTCAGAAACCGAAGCGTCAGTTTACTGAATCGGCAGATTGCCTGCTTTTAATTTGCGTGTTTGTCGCTACATCAGGGTTCCTGAACTGTATGACGCCATCATCTAGTGGCCCACCGCGAATCATCTTCTTGTCAGCCAGGTAGTTCTGGGTATTCAGCCAGGGCGGCCGATCGCCTTGTTTGGGTAAGAGATGCATCTTGCGCTGGATGTAGCCTGACGAAAAGTCCTTGATCCAGTCGTCCGCGGGCATGTCCTTGTCCTCGGTACGGAGCTCAGGCACGCAAATTCGTGTGCCGGTCTCCTCCATGTGATTTATCAGCCGGCAGGCAAACTCCGAAGTCAGGTCCGCCTTTAGCGTCCAGGATGCATTGATGTAGCCGAACGTCGAAATCAGGTTCGGGATGCCCGAGAACATCATCGACTTGTAAGACCAGGTATCAGGAAAATTGACGGCCTGGCCGTCGATCGAAAAGCCGGCATCTGCGAGCACGCACAACTCGAGACCGGTTGCTGTCACGATGATATCGGCCTCCAGTTCATCGCCGGAATCCAGCAGAATGCCGCGCTCGGTGAAGGTATCGATTGTATCGGTGACGACCGACGCTTTGCCGTCCCTGACGGCGTGGAAGAAGTCCGCATTGGGTACGAGACAAAGCCTCTGGTCCCACGGGTCGTATCCGGGGACGAAGTGCTTTTCGAAGTCGCAGTCCGGACCGAGTTCCTTTTTTGCCAGTTTCAGGAGTTTTTTCCGCACGCCCGCAGGGTCTGTGCGAGTCTTGTGATAGATGTATTGCTGGAACCGGACGTTTTTCCAGCGAATGATTTTGTAGGCGGTTTCTGCAGGCAGGATCTTGCGAAGAAAGTTGGCGATCCAGTCTTTGTCCGGCATTGAAACCATGTATGTCGGTGAACGCTGCAGCATGGTGACACTCTCAGCCACCTCACCCAGCTCCGGAATCAGCGTGACGGCTGTCGCACCTGAGCCGATGACAACGATTTTTTTGCCACTGACGTCCAGGAATTCGGGCCAGAACTGCGGATGGACGATGTCTCCATTGAAACGCTCCCGCCCTTTGAACTCCGCCTGGTAGCCGTGCTGATAGTTATAGTAGCCGGAGCACATCATCAGGAAACCGCAACGAATGGATGACTGTTCACCGGTTTTCGTGTTCTCCACACTGACCGCCCAGCAGGCATCTGCAGTGGACCATGAGGCGCCGGTCATTCGGTGCTGGTAACGGATGTTTTTGTCGATACCACTTTCGGATATCGTTTCCTGCAGGTAATGCATGATCGACGGGCCGTCAGCAATTGCTTTTCCATCGATCCATGGCTTGAAGCTGAAGCCGAGGGTAAACATGTCGCTGTCGGAACGAATGCCGGGATAGCGAAACAGGTCCCAGGTGCCGCCGATCGAATCCCGCGCCTCGAGAATGCGGTAGTTCTTGTCCGGACACTGGTCCTGCAGGTGCCAGGCTGCACCAATACCGGAGATCCCGGCGCCGATGACCAGTACGTCGATGTACTCGCTGTCTGTACTCACGGCTGTATTGCCCTGATTCGCCAGATGAGAGGGCCACATAGTAGCAACTGGCTAGCGGGTATTGCATGTCGGTATGTCCGGCATGGCCGCATCAGAAAATCGCGCGGCGATGCCAGTAGCGGCTGTCGGCTTTATCCCTGAACCAGCCGCTCAACTGCCAGGATCAGGCAATAAATGCGTGGTCGCCAATGGCCAGAGCGGACCGTCGTTAGCGCCAGTTCTCTATAATTGACTGCAGCGCAAAACAACACTCAATCCCGGATTACGGACAATCATTTATTGGTTAACCCATTGACTCAGGACTTGGCAGACAGGGCCTTGCACCCGATTGCCTCATGCCCTCTGCGGAATTTTCCAGGTGTAGACCATGGTTACCGCATAATTCCAGACCGTGCTGACGAGGATTCCCGCAAGCGCCGCCAGTCCCCATTGTTGATCCATGCTGAACAAATAGGAAGCGACGCCGACATTAGCTAATGCGCCTATACTGCAGGCGGCTGTGAAAGACACCCAGCCTCTGAGCCATCGCCATCCTCTGAGTCGCATATCCCGGTAGGTCAACAGGTTGTTCAGGGCGTAGTTGCCCGCCATTGCAACGAATGTTGCTGTGGCCTGGCTGGAGGTGAAGCCCAGTCCGATCTGGTTGAATAAAATCGCCAGTACGACGAAGTGGACGATAACGCCAAACCCACCGACCAGGCAGAATGCAACGAATCGCACCGGCACTATATGCCCAACGAGTTTGTCGATCAGCAGCATCAAATAGTCCCACACGCTGCGGGCATCCAGCTTGCTTTCACCCGACTCCCGCGTGCGAAACTCGTAAGGG
>CAZVWF010000130.1:0-4784 GCA_964630795.1 uncultured Woeseia sp.
GGGGTGGAATCTTTCTGGCGCTCGTCGTGTTCGCGCCAAAAGTTGCGCTGCTATATGCAATCGCCTACATGATCATGATGACCATCCTGCGATTCATGGATAGTTTGCAGCACGACTACCCGTACAGCCTGACCTTGTTCGAGTTCGACAAGCCGCCGCGGAAGGGCGACTTCGAATGGGAGCAGGAACACACGTTCTCGAACCCGCACTCTGTCAGTACCGACTGGCTGAACTGGTTTACGCTGAATTTCGGCTTTCACAATGCGCACCATGACGACATGACGGTGCCCTGGTATCGCCTGCCGGCGAAGCATCGGGAGATGTTTGGCGAAGGATCGGAGTTCGTCATCCCGCTTTCCGCACAGTTAAAGATCTTTCATAAACAGCGCGTTCGACGAATTGTGGGTAACCACGAGGGCGTGGAACCCGAGGGCAGGGACTTCCTGCATGCGGCACAGCGCGCTGAAGTGTATGGCGGCAATGCTGCATCCTTCCTGACGTCATTCTGACGCAGGCGCAACGACGAATGCAGTCACTCAAAATCTACCAGTCGCTTTGGGCGATGGAATTGCGCAGCCCGGATCGGCCGGAACGAAGCCATGAAGAAAGTTTCCGGATGGTGGCCGAAGCTGGCTACGATGGCATGTGCCTGGATCCTTCCGTTCCCGAGATACCGCAGACACTCGAGCTGAAACCGCTCTTCGAGGCGCATGGTCTCGAGGCGATGGTCAATGCGTTTCCATTCGAACTCGACGACATGCGTCCTTTGTATGCTATGGCGAATGAATTGAACGCGTCACAGGTGAACATCATTGGTGGCGTCATGCCGATCAAGCCTGAAGATGCGGTTCCCGTCATCGACCAATGGATGGCCGAGGGCCGGGAGGCCGGCTTGCCGGTGTTGTTCGAGACGCATCGCGACAGTTTGCTCAACGATCTCTACTACACTTTGCAGGTGATCGATCTCGTTCCCGACATGCGATTGTGTGCAGACTTGTCACATTTCGTGGTCGACCGCGAGATGCGCGAGCCGATCGGCGAACGGGACCAGGCCTGGATTGACCGAATCCTCGATCAGTCCGACTGTTTCCAGGGACGCGTGGCGAATCGGGAGCAGGTGCAGATCCAGATCGACTTTCCGCAGCATCAGCAATGGGTCGGAATTTTCAGAGACTGGTGGAAAAACGGGATACGCCGATGGCGCGCGAGAAACGACGACGATGCGACATTGATCTTCCTGTGCGAACTGGGGCCGCCACCGTATGCCATCACGGACGGCGAGCGGCGCGAACTATCGGATCGCTGGGAAGAGGCCCTGACAATCCGGCGCTGGGTTCGGGACACTTGGGCAGAGCTCGAGGCAGAGGATGCAGCGGGCTAATTCGGACGAATAAAAGACAGGAGCGACGATGGATACGGAAAACGGAAAGATCGGCTGGATCGACATCACGGTGGACGATGCCGAGGGACTGCGTGACTTTTATGCGAAGGTCACCGGCTGGAAACCGGATAACGTCGATATGGGCGATTACGCAGACTTCAGCATGCTGACGCCGGATTCCGGCACGCCCGCAGCCGGTATCTGCCATGCGCGGGGAAGTAATGCGGAGCTCCCTCGTCAGTGGCTGATCTATATCAATGTCGCGGACGCGGTTGCGAGCGCGGAAGCCTGTACAGCAAATGGCGGCAAGGTTCTCGTGGGACCCAAGTCGATGGGTGGCGGTATGTTCGCCGTCATCGCAGATCCCACTGGCGCCGTTGCAGCGCTCTACCAGGCGCCCCAATAGGATCTCGTGCAAAGCAAGTTCGAAACGGCTGAGTGGATTGATGCCGTAGCCGGTATCGTTGGCGCCACGAGCGGCAAGGCCGCTGCATCATGCATGACGGATGCGGTTGGTGCTGTTGTGGAGCACGAGGGCACAGCGTTGATTGCGTTCCACAAGGACGCGCGGCCGGACGTAATGCATCACACGCTGGAGCCGGCTGGCCGCAAGCATTACCTCGAGCGCTACCTGGACGGACCCTATTTGCTGGATGCGCTTTATGAGCTGGCGTTGCGTGCAACGGCGCCAGCCCTATGTCGTTTCCGTGACGAGCTACCCGATCGATTCCGGTCGAGCGAGTACTACCGCCAGTATTGCGAGCGAACGCATCTGCTGGATGAAATGGACTATGTGTCGCCGGTTTCTCGACGGACCACCGTGGTGCTCGTTGTCGGACGGCGAACGCGAATGTTCAGCAAGGCCGAGCTGCATCGGCTGGAGATCATCGAACCGGTTGTTCAGGCGAGCCTGGTCCGTATCTGGAACGCCTGGGTCGAGCGCTCGGGTGACAGCAAGGGACGGGATGATGTGCATCGCAGGTTGACCGAGTGCTTCGACAATTTCGGACAGTCCGTGCTGACCAAACGCGAACGGCAGATCAGCCAGTTGCTGCTGCGCGGGCATTCCTCGAAGTCGGTCGCACGTGAACTCAAGATTGCACCCGGCACGGTCATGGTGCACAAGCGCAACCTGTTTGCGAAGCTCGGTATCAGTTCCCAGTACGAGCTCTTTTCATTGCTGATCGACGATCTCAGTAGTATCTAGAAAAAACAATAAAAACAAACAGTTACCTACAATACCGTCGCAATGGTATTCATTCGGCGTCGGTAATCCGGGACGATCAGGGCGCTTTAGTTCAAAAGCCACAAGGACGTCCCCCATGTTTGATTTCAACTTCGATCTTGGCGACGACATCGATATGTTGCGCGAGTCTGTCGCAGATTTTGCGGCGGATCGAATTGCGCCGCGAGCCGCCAGTATCGATGAATCCAATCAGTTTCCCCGCGACCTGTGGACCGAACTGGGCGCGATGGGATTGCTCGGTATAACTGTTGAGGAAGGAGACGGCGGCGCCGGTCTGGGTTATCTCGCTCATGTCGTCGCGATGGAGGAAATCAGCCGTGCTTCCGCCTCTGTTGGTCTGTCATACGGTGCACATTCCAATCTCTGCGTAAACCAGTTGCGACGCTGGGGCAGCGATGATCAAAAAGCACGGTTCCTGCCCAGGTTGATCTCCGGTGAGCACGTTGGTGCGCTGGCGATGAGTGAACCCGGTGCGGGCTCAGACGTGATGGGCATGACAACGACCGCTTTACTCGACGGTGACGATTACATCCTGAATGGCAACAAGATGTGGATTACGAACGGTCCGGAGGCGGATGTTGCGATCGTCTACGCCGTAACTGAATCACGTGCCGACGGACACAATCGCCTGAGTGCATTCCTTATCGAGAGAGGCACACCGGGCTTCAGCGCCGCGCAGAAGCTGGACAAGCTGGGCATGCGCGGATCGGATACCGGGGAACTGATCCTGGAGGATTGCCGGGTACCTGCCGCTAACATGCTGGCGGCGGAAGGCAAAGGCGCAGCGATACTCATGAGCGGACTCGATTATGAGCGCCTCGTACTCGCAGCCGGGCCACTCGGAATCATGCGGGCCGCGTTCGATCTCGTGATGCCTTATATGCACGATCGAAAACAGTTCGGCCAGCCGATCGGTTCTTTCCAGCTCATGCAGGGCAAGATTGCCGATATGTATACCGCGATGAACTCCTGTCGTGCCTATGTCTACGCTGTAGCAAGGGCTGCCGATCGAGAGATCACCACGCGCTTCGATGCGGCGGGATGCATCTTGCTCGCTGCCGAGAAGGCGACGTGGATGGCTGGCCAGGCGATCCAGGCTCTGGGCGGCAATGGCTATATCAACGAGTTTCCGGCCGGGCGACTGCTGCGCGACGCGAAACTCTATGAAATTGGTGCCGGAACCAGCGAAATTCGTCGTATGCTTATCGGACGGGAGCTTTTCGACGCGACCGCCTGACACGGAATTCAGCGACAACGGCAATGCCGATTCTAGAAAGCAAAATAAAAACGGACTCGAAGGAGTTCGCGCAAAACGATAAGGCCAATCGCAAGCTCGCCGACGACCTTAAGTCTGTCGTTGCCAAGATTGCGGCGGGTGGCAGTTTGCGCGCTCGTGAAAAGCACCTGTCACGTGGCAAGCTGCTGCCTCGCGATCGTGTTCGCTCGCTCGTCGATCGGGGTTCGCCTTTCCTTGAAATCGGGCAGCTCGCAGCTTACGGACTGTACGACGACGAGGTCCCGGCCGCCGGCATCATCGCCGGCATCGGGCAGGTCAGCGATATCGACTGCATGATCGTCGCCAATGACGCCACAGTGAAAGGCGGCACTTATTACCCGCTGACCGTCAGGAAGCATCTACGCGCCCAGGAAATCGCCACGCAAAACGGGTTGCCCTGCATCTACCTCGTCGACTCGGGCGGTGCATTCCTGCCCATGCAGGACGAGGTGTTTCCCGACCGCGAGCATTTCGGTCGCATCTTCTATAACCAGGCCCGGCTGTCATCGATGGGGATCCCCCAGATCGCAGCTGTGATGGGATCCTGTACGGCGGGTGGCGCCTATGTGCCGGCGATGTGCGATGAAGCCATCATCGTAAGGAACCAGGGCACGATCTTTCTCGGCGGACCACCGCTCGTCAAGGCCGCTACCGGCGAAGTCGTCGACGCGGAAACGCTCGGCGGCGGTGATGTGCATTCCCGAATATCCGGCGTTACTGACTACCTGGCCGAAGACGACGCCGAGGCCATCACCATGGTGCGGGAGGCGGTGTCGAACCTGAACTGGAAGAAAGAGGTCGAGCTTGATCTTCGCGAGCCGGCGGAGCCGGCCTTCGATGCTGACGAGCTGTATGGCGTTGTTTCCCGGGAATTCCGATTT
>CAZVWF010000131.1:0-4770 GCA_964630795.1 uncultured Woeseia sp.
GCAAAAGGCGACTGCGCCATTTTCCCGCTACAATACGCAGCCGTCCTGACGGTGATCCTTGGTTTCCGCGTTTTTTGTCTTGCAAGCGCCTGCCTTGGTCCGATCCTTTGTCGAGATTACTTCAGGTTCCTCACAGGAAGGAAGTTTGTGTTTGGGAAAAAGCGCGAAACGGGGAGCGAAAAAAAGCCCGGATTTGTCAAACGATTGCGGGCCCGCCTCAATCAGGGCGACAGCTGGCTGACCTATGACCTGGCCAATCTTGCACCGGGCGGAAAGATCGACGAGGGCGTTCTCGAAGAACTTGAAGCAGAGCTGGTAATGGCCGACGTCGGGGTCGATGCGGCCGGGCGTATTGTCGATAGCCTGCAAAAACGCCTCGCCCGGAAGGAATTGAAAGACGTCGACGCGCTTCGCCAGGGCCTGCACGAATCCCTCGTGGATGTGCTGGCTCCTGTTGCACACCCGCTCGAAGTACCCGAACTGGATACGCCCTTTGTCATCCTGATGGTCGGTGTGAATGGCGCCGGAAAGACCACGACGATCGGCAAGCTTGCACGTCGCTTCCTGGATGACGGTAAAAGCGTCATGCTGGCTGCGGGCGACACATTCCGCGCTGCCGCCGTCGAGCAGCTGCAGGCCTGGGGCGAACGAAACGATGTACCGGTCATCGCCCAACAGGCCGGGGCAGATCCGGCTGCAGTGGTTTTCGATGCCTGGGAAGCCGCGCGATCCCGGAATATTGATGTCCTCATCGCAGATACGGCGGGTCGATTGCAAAACCAGCAGGGCCTGATGGATGAGCTGGTGAAGATCAAACGGGTTGTCTCCCGACACGACGAGAATGCGCCACACGAAGTCATGCTCGTTCTGGACGCCAGCCAGGGTCAGAATGCGCTGGTACAGGCCGAGAAGTTCCACGAAGCGCTCGGGGTAACCGGTATCACCGTTTCCAAGCTAGACGGTTCCGCCAAAGGCGGTATTCTTCTTGCCATTGCGCACAAGCTTGGCATACCGGTGCGCTTTATCGGCATCGGCGAAAGCGCCGAGGATATGCAGCCATTTGCAGCAGAGGATTTTGCCGGCGCATTGCTGGCAAGCACTTCAGGCACTGATTCACACGATGCGGACTAGCGACTCTTGATCAGAATCGAAGACGTCACCAAGCGCTATCCCGGCGGGCATGATGCGCTCAGGGGGCTGACCCTGCACGTCGACACGGGCGAGATGGTTTTCGTGACCGGCCACTCCGGCGCTGGCAAGAGCACCCTCCTGAAGCTGATCGCACTGATCGAACGCCCTACCGGCGGCCAGGTCATCGTTGATGGCGTGAACACGAGAAACATTACGCGCCGACGAATTCCGGCTTACCGGCGACAAATCGGCATGGTGTTCCAGGATCACAAGCTTCTGTACGACCGCCCCGTCTTCGACAATGTTGCATTACCGCTGGTCATCGCCGGCATCGGGCACAGGGAGGCGGCGCGAAAAGTCCGTGCGGCGCTCGACCAGGTCAGCCTCCTGAACAAGGAAAAGCAGTTTCCGGAAACCCTGTCATCCGGTGAGCAGCAACGCGTCGGTATCGCTCGTGCAATTGTCAGTCGCCCGAAACTCCTGATTGCTGACGAGCCTACCGGGAACCTGGATCCCGACCTGTCGCTGGAAGTCATGCGGATCTTTCGTCGTTTCAACGAGGTCGGCGTAACCCTGCTCATTGCCAGTCATGACATCGCCCTGATTGACCAGCTTGGCTGCCGTCGTGTCGCACTGGAGAAGGGCGCGTTGCAGATCGAACAGGAAGAAGACGTCGTTTCCGAATACATGGAACGACTTGAAGCGGAACAGGAGGGCGGGCTTTGACAGACGTGAGGTCACCCGAGGCACTGCAGCCACCGCGAAGAACCGGTCGGTTATCCGGCTGGTTCGTGCGTCATACGAGCACGGCGATCGCCGCGCTTGCTCGCATATGGCGCCAACCGTTTGCCAGCCTCATGACGATTCTCGTCATCGCAGTCACGCTGGCCCTGCCAGCCGCGATGCATGTGGTCGTCAAGAATGCGCGATCGATCAGTGCCAGCTGGGACAATGCACTGGATTTCTCCGTTTACCTGACAACGAACACCTCGCTCGAACAGGCTACGCGGCTCGCAGACATCGTTGGCCAGCGGGCTGACATCGAGTCGGTGCGACTGGTTTCGGCGGAAGATGCGCTGACCGAATTTCGCGAACAATCCGGATTCGGCGAAGCGCTCGATCAGCTTCAGGACAACCCGTTGCCGCACACGCTCGTTGTCCGACCGGCAGCAAGCAATACCGAGGTATCAATGGGCCTTTTGAACGAAGAACTCGGCAATCTGCCGGAGGCCGACTTCGTGCAGGTCGACACGGAATGGGTTCGACGATTTCACGCGATCCTGGCAATACTCGAGCGTGCAATCCTGATGGGTGCGGCGCTCCTGGGTGTCGCGATCCTTGTCATCATTGGCAATACGATTCGGCTCGACATCCAGAACCGGCGCGAGGAAATCGAGGTCACGAAGCTCATCGGTGCCAGCAACGCCTTCGTGAGGCGGCCGTTTCTGTACTCGGGGTTCTGGTATGGCCTGACGGGCGGACTGCTCGCCTTGCTCCTGGTCTGGTACGGACTTTATGCGCTGGCAGACCCCGTCTCACGCCTTGCAGGCCTGTACGACAGCGCTTTCGATGTCCTGGCCCTGGATGCCGGGGAGAGCTTCCTGATCATCGGCTGCGGCGTCGGGCTGGGCCTGATGGGCTCCTGGACAGCCGCGACCCGCCATATGCGTCGAATCGAACCCCGCTAGGGTTTTTTGACATAATCCTTTCCGTATTCGCACCCATAAGTTGTTGTCTTTACAGGTCTTTATAATCCTGATCCCAGGGAACCAATTCCGGTTGTTAGCACTCTAAGACGGGGAGTGCTAAAATTGTACGCCAGCCAGAGAGGTGAACCATTCATGACGACAACCGTAGCAACCATCAACCCCGACCTGACCTTGCAAGGCCCGGTAGGCAGCCTGGATGCATACATTCACGCCGTTGGCAGCATCCCTGTCTTAAGCAAAGAAGATGAGCAGGCACTGTCCCATCGCTTCCGCGACGAAGAGGACCTGCAGGCCGCGCGCGAGCTTGTGATGGCGCACCTGCGATTTGTCGTCCACATCGCGAAGGGTTACACCGGCTACGGACTGCCGCTTGCCGACCTTATCCAGGAAGGCAACGTCGGTCTCATGAAGGCGGTCAAACGTTTCGATCCGGCCTTCGACGTTCGCCTGGTTTCCTTCGCCGTGCACTGGATTCGCGCCGAGATTCACGAATACGTCCTGCGCAACTGGCGGATCGTGAAAGTAGCGACGACCAAGGCGCAGCGCAAACTGTTCTTCAACCTGCGCAAGAAGAAGAAAAGTCTTGCCTGGTTGTCACACGCCGAGACGCAGGCAGTCGCCGAGGATCTTGGTGTCAGCCCGCAGGAAGTCACCGAAATGGAACGTCGATTGTCGGCCCGCGAAGCCGTATTCGATCCGGTCCCCGATTCGCGTGATGATGACCGGGCATTCTCGCCCGCTGCGTACCTGCCGAGCCCCAACTCGGATCCGGCCAGGCTGGTCGAGGAGTCGGATTTTAAGAATGATGCGACCGAGAGAATGGGCGAAGCTATCCTGACGCTGGATGACAGGAGCCGCCACATTATCGAATCGCGTTGGTTGACCGATGACAAAATGACGCTGCACGAACTGGCCGATGTTTATGAAGTCTCGGCGGAACGCATCCGGCAGATCGAAGCGAACGCCATCAAGAAGATCAGGGCAGCAATGGACGCCTGATTTTTACGACACCGAAAACGAAAAGGGCCGCAATAGCGGCCCTTTTTTTGTGGCTGTGCCAGCGCCTGCATCGATGCAACAGCGGTTACCGGTACCAACGTGATCCAATACCGACAGGTGCCATGTAGAATGGCCGGGTTCGAAGACGGGGGACCGGGATGTCCGAGACGGACAAATGGCTGACGGAATATGGTGACAGCCACGGGGAGATCAGCTTTGCCGGCATCTACTGGATCGCCGTCCTGACGCTCGTCATCGGCACGGTCGGCATGCTCTGGTCGCTTCCTGTACCTGGCGAATTCGCCCGCATCTCGCCAGCCCTGAACTGGGGATCGAGCTTTTTGATGGCCGCCGTCGTCTATTACTTCATTATTTCCATGCCGCTGGCCATCGGTATGTTGCCTTTCGTATTCGGCATAGCTGCCGTCGAAACGTGGCTTGTGGAATCAGCTTATTCGCTGGTCCGCGTATCAACCTCGCTGTTCGCGCTCAGTCTTGCGGGCCTGTACCTGGGACACCATGGCAACGGTGGGCTCAAGGCGGTCTTCCGCGACATCCAGTTCATGATGATCGCCCCGGCCTGGCTCCTGTCGAATCTCTACAAACGCTTTGGAATACCCTATTAGCCGGTATTTCATTCCGGTAGAATTGCCAGCCCGATTGACACCTGACCTCGCCCGGGAGGCTCCGTGGCTACCCAAGACAAAAGAAAACTCGATTCTATGGATCTCTACGACGTGCGTGCCGAACTCACCGAAGAGGAAGCCATGGTGCAGGACTCCGTCGCCCGCCTGGTCGATGAGAAAGTCCTGCCGGTCATCCAGGAGGCCTTCGAGTCACATACCTTTCCGAAGGAACTCGTATCCGAGGTCGCTGCACTGGGACTGCTCGGCAGCACCCTCAAAGGGTATGACTGCGCCGGGCTGAATGC
>CAZVWF010000132.1:0-4718 GCA_964630795.1 uncultured Woeseia sp.
CGGAGGCGCTCGAGGAGGTACTCGATGAAGTCGTTCCCGTCCTCGACAGCGACGGCAATCTGCCGCGGTTGCGCAAAGCACTGCTATCAGACTCGACGGCGACTGTTGTTGGTGCGGTTGCCGGCACATCCTCGACAACGAGTTACATTGAGAGTGCCGCAGGGGTTGAGGCAGGCGGCAAGACAGGCTTGACGGCGGTCGTTTGCGGCCTTTTGTTCCTGGGTTGCCTGTTCTTCGCACCACTCGCGCAGAGTGTGCCGCCATACGCAACCGCCAGTGCACTGCTATTCGTCGCAGCAATGATGGCTCAGAGCCTGGCCAGCGTTGATTGGGGTGACGTCACTGAGAGTGGGCCGGCAGTCATCACGGCAATTACCATGCCGCTGTCATTCTCTATCGCCGACGGCATCGGCCTCGGATTTATAAGCTACATCCTCATAAAAATGCTCAGTGGTCGCGCTCGAGAGTGTTCGCTGGCCGCCTATGCTATTGCCATGATATTTACCCTGAAGTACCTGTTCCTCTAGCCGGGAGCCGCCTTCACCATGACGTCGAGGCATGGAAGAGCGTGTCTCAGGCTGTCAGGTGCCGCATCGGGCACGCCCGCTACCTGAAGAGGGCTTAAGTTGAACAGAGTGACCGGTGCAAGTCATTCGCTCGAGGCAGTGATGCCTGAAATAGTCTTTGCTGATCGCAATTTTGACTATGGGTTGTAGCAGGATAGCCTTTCGAGTGCCTCGCTGAAACCAAAAAGGCTAACTGCCTGGTCGAGCGTCTCTCCATCAGCTGGATCCACTACTCTAAAAATCAGCCTGTTTCCTGTCCTCATTTGGGTAATCATACCCGGCACATCGCGCATCGGCATCCACGAGCTTTCGCTATCGGAAGCCAAAGACCAGTATACCGGTCCATACGCTTCGTTATCATCCACTCGCATCTGAACTCTAACTTCATCATCCGAATCGCCAACCATGAAGCTATGGAGCACTCGGATATTTAGACCGTCAAACTGACAGGAGGCGGAAATTATCAGCTCCTCGTCATTTTCGTACATGCCAGCGGCAGCTGTTATCAGGCTTCGATCAGTATCTTCGAAGGGGTCTTTTTTATCAGTATATTCCCACTCTCCATAAGCTACGGATGTGGTGGTCACCGCCATCAACGCGATCAAAGTTCTAAGCAGTACTGACATTGTTCCGGTCCCTCTTTGGTTTCTTTTGTGTCTATCTAAATTGGCCGAGTGGCCCATTATTCTGAACATCCGGGTGGCACGCAATATTCGAACCCGCTCACGGACTTAGTCGTCTTCCCTGGAGCGCCTCCCTTGCCAATGTGTCCAGGATTCGTAGGGATTGTAGCCCTGGTTCGTAATATCCGACGGATCATACAGCATCCCCGGATCGGGCACGGTCTCTTCGGTTGGCACAAATTGATCTCTGGATTTCACCCCCGTGCTCGTATCATCGCCACGCCAGGGGCGACCGGAGTCCTGAAGATTATCCGGCTTCCCCTTAGGTGGCGAAGACGTGAACCAGCCAGCGACCAGACTTCTTATGCGTTCTATAAACTCAATCACTTGAGCGTCTCTGCAACACTGATACACCCAAACATACCGCAATTGACTGCAGCTGGAGTCGGTAATGCTGGCATTCGGGCGATTGGTCCGGTGTCGCAATGTGACGACACTCACAAATCAACGATTATTGGTTAAATCGGCAGGGGCCTCGGTACCGGGGAACAATGGTCATTGCGGAATCCTGCAAGAAAAGTCATCCTCGACAGCCGATACTGGTCATTGCAACTTCGGGCAAATAGCAGGATGGATGGGGCCGGTTATTCACTCGCTGCGTATTCGCGCGCGGCCAGTTCGTCAATAATCGCGAACCACTGCTGATAGGTGCCCGCCAGGTCGCCTTTAGTGACATATCGACCATTGACTACTACCGTCGGCGTTTGCGCAATGTTATAGCGACGAATCAGATCACGTCCTTTCTGTACCTTTGAGTTCACCAGGAAGGAGTCAAAAGTGCTATTGAAGGTCGCTTCTTCTACATCGAACTCAGCAAAGAAACGTTGCAGCTTCTCGCGCGTTTCCAGGTAATTACCACGTTGGTGGAACTCTCGAAAGAAAGCGGGGTGCGTTTGATCGAGAATGCCGAGTGCCTCTGCAGTGTAGTATGCCCGCGAATGCAGTTCGGCAACCGGATGTCCCCAGTCCGCATGAATGCGCACAAAATTCACGTAGCCCGCCCGCACCGTTTTCCAGTGAGCCAGCGGTGCCTCGAACGAATTACAGTGCGGGCAGCTGTAGGCAAAGACCTCAACCACCTCAATGCCCTGGCTGGTGCTTGTCGGCTGGCGCGGGCTCAGTTCCTCGTAATGCGTGCCGCTGACGTACTGACTGGGGGAGGAATCCTGCGCGGCTGCTGAAATGCCGAGCAGCAAGAAAAACAAGGGTGTCCATTTTGTGATCACGGGTTTCATAGTGGTCTCTCTGCGTGTCGGCTGACTGGCTTCAGATGATTTCCAGCGATTGCAAGGCTTGCACCGTCACATCATGCCGCAGCGGTGCCTGGGAAGCAGCTTCCATATCCATGTTCATGGCAAATAACCAGGTATTGCCAATAGTTGTGACATAGCCGACGTACCAGCCTGTATGCAGCGCCGCGCCGGTCCAGCCTGATTTGGCGTGCAACGAGTAGGTATCCGTCTCTTCCACGAGCATGATGTCTTTGACGATGTTGATGTCGGACTTTTTGTGCCCGGTCTCTTCACGGATGAAGCTGCGCAAAAACTCGATTTGACCCCAGGCCGAGATTTGAAGGTCGCCGTTAAGCCAGAACATGTCGACCTCGGCGCCAATTTCTCGATTGCCGTAGTTCAGGTCGCGTAATGCGCCATGGTAGCCCTTGGTACCGATTTCACGAGCAATCTCCTGGTAACACCAGACACAGGACACCTGAAAGGCGGATTCGAGTGTCTGGTCCTGGTTCCACTGCACCAGTCCCCTGTCTTCGCCGTCCCATTCGAACTCAGTCGATTTGGATTCAACAGCACCAAAGCCGAGCGCGAGTAGCGTGTTCGGGATTTTGAAAGTGGAAGCAGGGGAGTAGGCAATCGATGCCCGGTCCGGATTGTGTATGAACGTTCGTTCGCCCATTAGAGATTCAACGACCAGCGTGCCGATGACCTTGTTGTCATTGAAGACCCTGGCCAGCTTCTCAGTGTCAGACATATCGGGATTTACCGGTTTAAAACGAATGAATCGAGCGGGACCTGCGTCGACTCGATGGACTGGATGCCGTTTATTTCGTTCGTCCAGACCAGGACCGGTTGGCCATCAAACTTCGCTATCTGTGGCACGCTAAACGCAAAAACGTCGGCTGCCTCTGCAATCGTTAAAACGTTGCTTGTCCGACCATCTGCAGAGATGCGTTTCATGACGAGGCTGGCTTTGCCACCTTGCTCGCGCCGATGCCAGGCGACGACAATGCTGCCATCGTCCATCATTTCCATGCCAATGTGACCGAGCGGGGCTTCTTCGTTAACAATAATGGGTTCACCGAACGTTTTGCCACCGTCGGGCGACCAGGCTGCTTTGACCAGCGGCTGATCGTTTGCTGCTGTGAACCAGGCAACGACGATGTTGTTGTCACTCGCGCGTATGATCGGGCCGTTCACCGGACAGGCGGGAATTTTCCAGTCATCCGCCGATACACGCATACCGTCTTGCCACTCGCCATACACGCGCCGGGCGACATAGATATCGCGAATTTCCTCGGTGGTGCGATTTCGGTAAACGGCGACGGGCCCGATCCCGCTTAGTGCGATGTCGGTCTGGCAACAGTCGCAGATCAAATCATCGACGAGCACTTCCCGAACCGGCAATTGATCCTTGCCGAACGTGGCTGCCCGCAGCGTCATGCCACTGGAAGTCACATCATTGATGTCAAATTCATTAACCATTTTTCGGCCATCGAGCCAGACAAGGCCCAGACCATCACCATCCGGGTAGAGCGTCACGAAACCATGTTCGGTTGGCGTGCCATCCGTATGCGGCATGAAAGGCTCGGACCACGTTTCCCCGGCATCCTCAGACAGCGAAATCATCACGTCATAGGCGTAACCGCCGGCCGGCTGGCTGCGCAGCCAGTGTGCGGCCCACAAAGAACCGGACAGTGGTACGACGGAAGGGAAATCCGCCCAGTTGACGAACCAGTTGTCGCCCCGAACGACGGTGTGTGCCGCCCCCCAGCCCGAGGATGCCAGGACCGAGTAGCGCAAGACATGACCGTCACTGTCGGGCTCCATCCAGCTTAACACCACGGTGCCGTCAGGGCCGGTGCCGAGATTTGGCCCCATACTGCCGACTGCAGCAGGCAGTGTGGCTCGACCGGTACTTGTGGTGGACTGTTCGGTCTGGCATGCCACCAGGCCAAACAGGAGCAAGACCGGCAGATATGAGATTTTGTTCATGGTCCTATTATGGCCCCGATCAGGCTTTTACACACGCGTGGCTACGGATATTGAAATTGATTCGGTGGTGGAGGCGGCTATTCTTGGAGACCTGCTGCGCATTGCTCGAATTTCAGGACATCCCGGCCAACCTGTGGCTAGGTGGGAGAACCATGGAGCTCGGTTCGATTCTGTCCTTAGTCTCCATATAATGTTCGCAGCTGGTTAAATTGAGGTCCACATGAGAATTGACCATATAAACT
>CAZVWF010000133.1:0-4707 GCA_964630795.1 uncultured Woeseia sp.
CGAACCCCCGTTGACGGAGTCAGAGTCCGTAGTCCTACCACTAGACGATCCCCCAAATGACAATCCGGCTTGCGCCGGATTGTATTTGAATTAACGCTTGGAGTATTGCGTCGCCCTGCGGGCTTTCCGCAGACCCACTTTCTTGCGCTCGACTTCACGCGCATCGCGAGTGACAAATCCTGCCTGGCGCAGGGTCGGACGCAGTGACTCATCGAACTGCATCAGTGCACGCGTCAGGCCGTGGCGAATCGCACCAGCCTGACCGGTCGTGCCACCGCCGGTCACGGTCACATTGATATCGAACTTGTCCGTCATGTTGATCAGTTCGAGCGGCTGCCGAACAATCATACGTGCTGTCTGGCGACCGAAAAAACGATCGAGCGGCCGGTTGTTGACTTTGATCTCGCCCGATCCATTGGTCAGGAAAACACGCGCTGTGGACGTCTTGCGTCGACCAGTGCCGTAAAAATGTGCATCATTCATCAGTTTTGCCTCTGTCCTGGTGCCAAGTCACTCAGGCATTGATTTCCAGCGGGATCGGCTGCTGTGCCTCATGCGGATGCTCAGGACCCGCAAACACGCGCAACTTCGACAGCATTTTGCGGCCCAACGGGTTCCGCGGCATCATGCCCTTGACGGCATATTGCAGTGCGCGCTCCGGCGCCTCATCCATCACCTTTTCAAGCGGCACCGACTTCAGGTTGCCGATGTAGCCCGTAGACCGGTGGTACATCTTGTCTTTCATCTTGTTACCGGTCACGCGGATCTTCTCGGCATTGACCACGACGATGTAGTCGCCCGTGTCCACATGCGGCGTATATTCGGGCTTGTGTTTGCCCTTCAGACGCCTGGCGATCTCAGTTGACAGACGGCCCAGTGTTTTGTTGGTGGCATCAACCACATACCAGTCGCGCTGTACTTCATGCGGCTTGGCTGAAAACGTCTTCATTATCTTTATTCCAGTTGGAAACCGTTTCGGGTTCAAAAAAGCGACCCTGTCGGCCGCTCTACCCTGCCAGTGCGGGCGCGATGCGCTCCTGCCCCGGCGAAAGGCGCGAAATTCTACTCGACGAGGTGTCCCAATGCAAACAAAGCGGGCAATTTCCGGCAAATTTCCGGGCCGAAACAGGTAGGCTTTTTATCCTTTAAAAACAGCATGATACATACATAAAGCTCGCTGCGGGTAGTCACCCGAACAGATTCGGGCAGGCCGATCGCGATCATGGGTATAATCGCGCCGATGGAAGACCGCAATCTGACTCCACTGGACCGCATTATCGCCGGCGTCGACTTTGCCCTCCGAACCGTGAATTCCGAGCCCACACGGGCAACCCGGCCGAATCCGGCCGCCGGAATCGAGGAGTCCGAACTAACGGATGACGAGAAATTGCACGCGGCCGGACTGATGCGGGTCAATCATGCCGGTGAAATTGCTGCCCAGGGTCTCTACCAGGGCCATGCGGCAGTGGCACGGGACGCCGAAGTACAGGCACACATGGAACAGGCTGCCGACGAGGAGCTTGATCACCTGGCCTGGTGCGAACAGCGCCTTGAGGAACTGGACTCCGAACCCAGCGCATTGCGTTTTTTCTGGTACGCAGGCTCTTTCGCGATCGGTGCCACCAGCGGCGTCCTGGGCGACAAATGGTCATTGGGCTTCATTGAAGAGACCGAACGACAGGTGTCCGAACATTTGAGTGGCCATCTTGACGGACTACCCGAGAACGACGCCAGGAGCCGTGCCATTGTCGCCCAGATGCGGGATGAGGAAGAGGTCCATGGCGAAAACGCCAAAAATGCGGGTGCCGCGCCTTTGCCGCTGGCCGTACGGGAGTTGATGCGGGGCGTCGCCGGAATCATGAAGTCGACGGCGTATCGAGTCTGAGGCAGCTGTTTTCACCCTGCCTGATTCACTATAATTGCGGCGGACCACATTAACGCGATAATCCAAGGAAAATTACGGACTTAGCTTGCGTCTGGCGCGAGTCTGTATTAAAAGATTGAGCGAAACTTTGTCGAGGGCAAACGACATGCAACAGAACGGCAAGAATATCAGTGATGTTCCGGCTATTAACCGTTTCTTAAGCTACTGCCGCGTACGTACCGTACCTTCCAAATCCGTCATAATTCACGCGGGCGACCTGCCCGACGTGCTGTACTACATCGTCGACGGATCGGTCGAAGTGATGATCGAGGACGAGGACGGCAACGAAATGGTGCTCGCCTATCTCAACAAAGGCCAGTTCTTTGGCGAGATGGGATTGTTCTATGAACAACCCACCCGCAGCGCCTGGGTACGCACTCGAGCCGAATGCGAGATCGCAGAAATGACCTATCCGCGCTTCCGCCAGATCGCCAGCGAAAGTCCCGGCCTGGTTTTCGAACTGGCCACGCAGCTCGCCACGCGTCTGGACCGGACCAACCGCAAACTGGGTGATCTCGCTTTCGTCGACGTGACGGGACGTGTCGCTCACGCCATCATGGACCTGTGCAACGAACCGGATGCCATGACCCACCCGGACGGCATGCAGATCAAGGTGAGCCGCCAGGAGCTAAGCCGCCTGGTCGGTTGTTCCAGGGAGATGGCAGGCAGGGTTCTGAAGGTCCTCGAGGAACAAGGCCTCGTATCGGCGAGCGGAAAGACCATTGTCGTTTACGGCGCGAGGCCGAACCGCAAGTTTTAGTCTTTTTCGGCGTCACGACTAACGATCAATCCACACCGCTCGATCGGCCATGATTCCTGTTGTTCAGGTGGATTGGGAGCACGGCCGGGCGATCGCTCGCCAGGACGAACGCCTACGACGCCGCTGCAATCTCCGCCTTCATTTCCGAGATGGTAGCGGCGTAGTCGTCGCTGCCGAATATCGCTGAGCCCGCCACGAACGTATCCGCACCGGCAGCAGCGATTTCCCGGATATTGCCGGTCTTCACGCCACCATCGATCTCGAGCCGGATTTCCCGGCCGGATCGGTCAATGATCTGCCGCGCCTCACGCAGTTTCGCGAGGCTCGAGTCGATGAACGTCTGACCGCCAAAACCCGGATTGACTGACATCAGCAATACCATGTCGAGATCGTCTATGACGTGCTCGAGCCAGGTCAGCGGTGTCGCAGGATTAAAAACGAGGCCTGCTTTGCAGCCCTGGTCGTGGATCAGACCGATCGTACGATGCACATGCGTGCTCGCCTCGGGATGGAACGTGATGTACGAGGCCCCTGCCCTGGCGAAGTCCGGGATGATCCGATCGACAGGTTCAACCATTAAATGGACGTCGATGGGCGCATCGATACCATAGTTGCGCAGTGCCTCGCATATCAGCGGGCCGATCGTCAGGTTGGGGACGAAGTGGTTGTCCATCACGTCGAAATGCACGATGTCGGCACCAGCATCGAGGACAGCGCGAACGTCATCGCCGAGCCGGGCAAAGTCCGCAGAAAGGATGGAGGGGGCTATCAGGGGTTCCACGAGCAATCCTTAATCTTGTTGGCGCAACAACTGTACCACTAACGAATGCTTCGCCGTGTTTTTAGCAGTTCATAAGCCCGGCGGACTTCACGCGTACGTCGTCCCGCTTCGGAAACAGCGGCAGTATCATGTTCGCCGCCGGCGAGTTTATCCGGGTGACTTTTGTTGATCAGGCGCCGATACGCTTTCTTGATCTCGTCGTTGGACGAAGAACGATCAACACCGAGCGTCCGGTACGCCGCATCGACACGCTGGGTATCGACGCTGCCTGCCGCTGAACGGCGGAACCCCCGCTGGGCACGCAGCATCGCCTCCAGTTGTGCGAGCTCAACCCGACCCACATCAAGTTCCGTACAGACAATCCAGAGAATCGTTCGCTCGCTGGGGTGAACGGTGCCGTTTGCCAACGCCACCTCCAAGAGCAGGCGTAAAAACAGTCCGCGCGCATCCTGCTTGCGCGCAACCTGCCCCTTAAGCTCGCGCATTCGCGCCTGCAACGGATAGTCAGGCTGCTTGCCCGACTCGAACCACCGGATCGCTTGGCGGATTTCGACCGGGCCCAGGCCCAGCCGATGCATCAGCGCCCGCGCCGCACGAATCTCGTCCTCGGATACACGGCCGTCCGATTTGGCGATGTGTCCCATTGTCTCGAACAGGATGCGTACGAAAACCGGCGACACCCGTTCGAGCCGCCGATTCGACACATCCGGACCGAATTTGGTGAATTTGTCGGCAAATCCCCGATCGAACTGATGTCCCAGGATGAGCCCAAGCAATGCGAGGAGCGGCCGGCCGGTCGCAATGCCTGCAAGGGTGCCGACAACCTTACCCCAATAGGTCATTCGGAATGTCTCCGCTGCCTGCCAATCGCGTCATTCGACAATGCTAATGCAGTTGCAGACGATTCCCAAAACCTTACTTGCAGCCGCACGCCGATAGGGAGATCATCTGCCGCAGACAAGAGCAAGCCTATACCGATGAACACCGCCGACGCCCTTTTTGAGTCCGAGATTCCCGGACTGACCCGAATTGCTCGTGGCAAAGTACGTGACATATATGCCGTTGATGACGATCACCTGCTTATCGTGACAACGGATCGACTCTCTGCATACGACGTCGTGATGCCGGACCCGGTACCTGGCAAGGGTCGCATACTGACGGAACTGTCCAACTTCTGGTTCGGCATGATGGCAGACCTGATGCCGAATCATTTGACCGATAAACCGTTGTCATCTGTCATTG
>CAZVWF010000134.1:0-4690 GCA_964630795.1 uncultured Woeseia sp.
CGTAAACGCGATGGCCTTGCGGCTGCGCGCATAGGGCGGCAGCGTCGGCGAATCAGTTCGCTTCTGCGGATCTTTCTTCGGCGGTCGTTTCAACGCTTCCGTCATGCCGCTTCCAGGATCGCCGCACCAGAACAAAGGCCGCGATCGAAGTTTATGATGCCGAATCCCGACACGGCTGCCACTTTCGCATCTGGTACAGCGTTCTTTTCCGCACCACCGGTTAACTGGCGAATTGACTCGACCATTCCCAGGAAGCCACCGGCCGCGCCCGCCTGGCCAACGGACAACTGCCCGCCGGACGTGTTATGCGGAAACGAACCGTCATAGGTAAACGTGTTTGCCTGGATGAATTCGCTGCCCGAACCTTTCTCGCAGAATCCGAGATCCTCCATCTGCATCAGGCTGATCACCGGATAGTCGTCGTAGGTCTGCAACATGTCGACATCGTCGGGGCCGATGCCCGACATGCCCCAGAACTCGTCGATATCCAGCGCCCAGCCGCCACGAATCTGGATCGGGTCATCCGGAAATGAGTTGTGTCGTTCGACTGTCGAGAGGATGTTCACGTAAGGCAGCTTCGCCGCACGGGCGTCTTCCTCGCGCATGACGAGATAGGCCTCCGCGCCAGCGCAGGGCATAACGCAGTCATAGAGGACGATGGGATCGGCGATAAGCCTTGCGCTCATGTACTCCTCGAGACTGAGCGGTTTTTTCATCATCGCATGTGGGTATTGCAGCGCATTGTCGCGCTGCGCAACGCACAGCTTGCCGTAGTCTTCGCGACGAACACCGTAGGTATCCATATAGTGACTCGTCACTAACGAGAAACTGCCGTTCGGTCCGCCCGATCCATACGGATAAGCCGCGTCCTGCGAAAACCGGCTGAACGTTGTCAGCATCGCGCGAAAAGAATCGACGTGATTGGTATCTCCAGACAGGCAGGCGACGATGCTGGCGTCTCCCGACTGCACCGCTCGTGCGGCACGTCGCAGCGTGATGACCCCGGACGCACCACCGGTGGGCACATGATCCAGCCAGCGCGGCGTAACACCGAAGTGCTGCGTCAGGCCGGCGGCCGTATCGGGAAACAGGGTGAAAGAAGAAACGCACAGGCCATCGACATCATCCGGCCCCATGCCACTCGCTTTGCCCAGGGCCGACAAGGCGCGCGCGAGCCACCAGTGCGCGGGTTCGGGCGAGTAACGCTCGTAAGGAATGCTCACAGGCGCGGCCAGCACCACGCCCTCGTATCCCGTCCGGTTTTTGCCTGCACTCGCCACTTAAGATTTGGTTCTTTTTTTGAATTCCCTGAGGTCGACACAATGACCGTCAGCCAGGTTTGCGCGCGCCATTTCCCTGATATTGCCCCTGCTGACCTTCTGCGAGGCTGTCAGCGGCAGCTCGGGTACGAACGCAATGTATCCGGGCACCTTGAAGTATGTCAGATGCGCCATGCAATGATCGAAAATATTCTTCGCGGCGACGTCTTTATTGTTGATAACAAAGGCGAAAACCTCATCGCCGCGAATTTCGTCCGGTACCGCACAGACGGCGCAGCCGTCGACATCCGGATGCCGAAGAAGCACAGCCTCGACCTCGACAGCGGCGATATTCTCGCCGCTGCGACGAATGACGTTCTTGCGCCGATCAACGAAATACAGAGAACCGTCCTCGCCTGCGCGCACGACGTCGCCAGTATGCCACCAGCCGCCCTTCCAGCCTTCCTCGGTGGCCTCTGAATCCTTGTAGTAGCCACTGAAGAAATACCGTCGCGGATCGTCACCGACCGACCGCACCAGCAGTTCGCCCGGCTCGCCTGTACTCACGTCGGCGTCGTGCTCGTCGACGATCCGGTATTCGGTCTGGGGAACCGGTTTGCCGATACAACGTGTTCCAACGTGGCGGGGCGCTTCATGCGCAATCGTCATGCCCCCGGCGCCGGACTCAGTCATCGCCCAGGCCTCGATCAGTGCAATGCCGAAACGCTCTTCGAACACGCCCTGGTGTCGCGGATCGGATCCGGGCCCGAAACAGAACTTGATCTGTTCGGAAAAGTCCTCGTCTACTGCCTCCGGCAAGGTCAGCAGTATTGCGGTCATGACGCCCAGGCAGTGAATGACCGTAGCCCTTTCTTCACGGACGGTCTGCCACCAGCTACGCGGATGAAACCGATCGAGCTGAATCACGCAGCCACCGCAGCACATCATTGCCGGAAATGACGTGCACAGTGCGTTCATGTGGTTGGGCGGCAGCGGTGTCAGCAGCCGGTCGTTCTCGTCGAGCGTGCAAATGCCACCGAGACTCGTATACCACTCGCCGATCGCCAGGAAATAGTCGTTGGACAGCATGCAGCCTTTCGGTTTGCCGGTCGTGCCCGAGGTATACAGAAGTGCCGCTTCGCGCGCCGAATCCGGCAGCGCAATGCCTGCCGGTGAAAAATCACCAGCGAGTTCAGTTTCCTCGCACACGTCACAGATTTTGAGATTGGCGAGGCGCTCGACATACATCGGCAAGGAAACGACCAGGCGACTATCGCTGTGACCGATGATGTGTCGCAGTTCGTCGTCAGTGGCACCCGAATTCAACGGCACGATACTGACGCCCAGTGCATTGAGCGCCAGAAGATGCAGGTAAACCTCGAGTCGGCTGTCGAATGCGATCGCGACACGATCACCAGCGGCGAGCTCTCTCGCCTGGTAACCACCGATCAGGCGTTCGACAATCGCTTTTGTTTCCCCGTAACTGTATTCGATCGCGTCATCGGCATAGCCTTGCGTGCTGACGGCAGGCGTTCGCAGAAAGGGCCGCGGTCCATAGCACTCCGCAGCGGTGACGAATGCGTGATAGACGCTGCCTGCATCCCTGAATGACGACATCAGTCCGGCCTCTTCCACGGCGGCGGCAACAGGCGACGCTTTCCGTCCGAAGACAAAGTGACGCCGGGCGCATCTTTGTCTTCGCGATCCCAAAGCTCACAGGTGACTTGTTTGTGTCGTGTATCCAGCGCCTCGCAGTAGTTCGAAAAAATACAGACTCGGATGTCATCGCCATGCCCGAGGCGCATCTTCAGAAACCAGTCCGGGTCCGCGATTGACTGGCGTGCGGACCCAACGATATCGGCTTCGCCCGCCTGCAGGATACGTTCCGCCTCCTGGAAGCCATGAATTCCGCCGGCCGCGACGATGGGCGTGTCAAATCCTGCTTTTCGCACAGCATTGCGGACGAGGATCGTCGCCGGAAGATTTCGGCCGAAGGGTCCTTTTTCATCCGAGATGTATTGCGGCATGCATTCATAACCGCTGCGCCCGGTATAAGGGTAGGCTGCCGCGCCGACCTTGGGTTGTTTCGCATCCTCGAACTTCCCGCCGCGGGACAGGGAAAGGAAATCCATGCCCGCCCTGGCCAGCTCAACGCCAAACCAGGCTGCGTCTTCCGCGTCCGAACCGTGCTCGATAATCTCATCGGCGAGGTATCGGCAGCCGACTACATAATCGTCGCCGACTGCCTGGCGAACAGCCTCGAAGACCTCAACGGGAAGCCTTACGCGCCCGGCACGATCGCCACCGTAACCATCGTCGCGGGTATTTCTCGCGGAAAGAAATGACGCCATCGTGTACGCGTGGGCGTAGTGGAGCTCAACACCGTCGAAGCCTGCTTCCCTGGCCCGAACCGCTGCGCCAGAAAAGAGCCCCGGCAAGACCCCGGGCAATTCCTGGATGTGTGGCAGATGCGTGTCGGTAACGCGTTCACGATAGCCGTGCGACAACGATTCATACTCCCTGTCGCTCAGCAGATCCTTGAGCGCATCGTCCGCCAAGTCAGAGAACCTTGCTCGAATTTCATCGTCGCTTAACTCGTTGTAGAAATAGGCTCGATGATCGTCAGTGATATCCAGGTAGCGGTCAAAGTATTTTTCTGCCGACGGCCGGCGGTTGATACGAAGAAAATCGATGAGCTGGATGAACAGCTTCGTCTCGCCCTCGCTCGCTTCACGTACCGTGTTGACGAGGTCCGTCAGGCCCGGAATGAACCGGTCGTCACCGATCCGGAGCAGCGGTCCGCTCGGAATATTGCGAATGCCGGTTGCCTCGACGACGATTGCGCCGGGTTTGCCTTCCGCATAGCGACGGTACCAGTCGAGTAGGTCCTGCGTGACGCCGCCGTCTTCGGTCGCTCGCCAGGGCACCATCGCCGGCACCCACGTTCTCTGGTCGAGCGTCGCACTTCCTACCTCGACCGGGCTGAACAATAAGGAGGCATCCGCCTCTTCGCGGGTCGGCCATGGCCCGGGCTGGGGCTGGTACTTGATCCTTTCGCTAGGCCGCCACATTCGTATGTACTCGTCAGGCCACTGATTGCTCAAGCTGACGGTTGAGGCGAGTCCGGATGTCATCGGGTATCGTTATCATTTCAAAACCGTCAGCGGTCATTTTGACGAAAACGATCACTTGCTCATTTTCCAAAAGGCAGCGATCGTCCCGAACCAGCCACGTCTTATAGGTCAGGGCTCGGCTGCCGATATGAGCCGGTCGAATCATCAACGATACAGTTTCTCCAATTCGCGGAAGCTCCCCGCAGCGCGTACTCATTTCCACTGTCGGAATACCAATGCCACGGACCATGTGCAATTCATGAAACGGCATGTCGAGGAGCTTTTCAAACCACTGCTCAACCGCCGAATTGACGAGTT
>CAZVWF010000135.1:0-4690 GCA_964630795.1 uncultured Woeseia sp.
CAAACCCCTCCCGACGATGACCAAAACATCCCGAGTCGGCCACAGCTTCTCCGCAATCATTCCTGCAGCAAGTTAAAACATCACGAGGGCGGACGCTTCAAGGGGTTCTATAAAGCCGGACGACATACCAATTGCAACGCAGTTTTTGTGCCAGAACTCTCGTCGATGGCCGGGCTGGAAGCGGATTTCCCTGGGTACGACTGCGGCCGCGGTCTTGTCGCCAGCTACGTCTCTAATATAGGCCAGCAACTGAGTAGTGGCTTCATCATTGGAGATATGGGCGCTTGAGTAGACATGACCAATACCGCGGCGCGTCGGCAGTCCAATGTCCCAGATCCAGCCGGCCGTCTGCGCCGTTGACAGCGTGCAGGACTGGATGGCTTGATCGTCTTCTGTGTACGGAACTTGTGCTGCCAGCGCTGTATCGTTAAACAGATACATCTGTTGTGATTGAAACGGGACCTCGAAGTGTTCACCCAGCAGCAGACTGCGCGTTCCGGTGCAGTCGATAAATAAGTCACCCGCAATTTCGCCGGCGCTGTCGGTTGTGACTGATTTGATGTCTCCGTTCTCAGCCGCATTGATCTGTGACATGTTTGCCTCGACATGCTTTACACCCATTCGCTCCGTGCAGTGACGGCGTAGGAGCTCAGCAAATTTCCCGGCATCCAGGTGATAGGCGTAATTCACCACAAAAGCGTATTCCGGCGTTGTTATCTGCTTGGGAGCAAGGCAGTCGGCAAACAACGCTGTTTGCGGCGTAACAGCATCCGCGTAGCGAGTTGCATCGTTCAGTGCCAGCCAATGCGGCGCCAGATTGATGTCGGCGTAGTTAATGGGAACGGTAAATGGGTGGCTGTATGTATCTCCGTTGCCTGTACACCAGTTCCGGAAAGAAGTGCCCTGTTTGAAACTGGCATCACCTTCCCGGATAAAATCAGTTTCTGAAATACCAATGCGCTTTAGGGTAGTGCGCATGGACGGCCATGTTCCTTCACCCACGCCGATCGTCGGCACATCCGGAGACTCAATCAGAATGAGATCAATCGGCTGCTCAGCTTGCCTGTTGATGCAATGCTCAGCTGCGATGACTCCGGCAGTCAGCCAGCCGGCGCTGCCGCCACCCACTACGACAACTCTCGAAATCCTGTTTTCCATATCGAATCCAGTATCCCACATGTTCGCACTTAGTATGAAACGAGACGCTTAGGATACTCAGCGTCCCTTGGGTGGGCAGGAGGCCGCATGGTGATGACTATCTTGCTGGAAGATGAAGATTACGCGTGCATCGTAATTAACGGTCAAGATTGGCAATTGCCAAAGTTGCTTTAAAACAGGTTCGTCATCTATTTCAATTTAAAGCGTAATGCAAAAGTCGGAACAGCGCAAAGCGCGCCCCCGCTACCAAACAAAAAGGCCGGGCCCCAAAGGGGTCCGGCTTTTTGTTTTCCAGGGCAGGGTGCGAAGCTGCAGAGAAGCAGGTTCAGCCGCAGCGGCCCCGACGCGGGAGCGTCGGCAGAGGCCGCAAGACGGCGCGCAGCGCCCAATCCTGTCCCCCACTTGCTTCATAATGGCGCCGCCCTCAGGTAGCAAACTCCAGAGACAATCAGCGACACACATAGCTGGCTGAGTGCGGACTGTCGGAACAGTGCAATCCACGCTACCCGACTGAACCGAGCGGAACGACGTTTCAACAAAAAGGGGGTCTGTACCAGAAACTGCGCGTTGGCCCAGGTAGCAAAATTGCTGCAAAAATCGCACGAAAGCCTCAAAAATGGCTGAGAATTCTACTTTGTTAAGGTAAAATCCGGTCGATTTCGCCCGGACCCGATCGGCCTATTAGAAATGTCGATCTCGGCCGGGCATTTTATGTTCAGGCTTTCCTGATAGCCTAAAAAGAAAGGAAAAGATCTCCTGCAATCAATTCGCAGCGATGCAATAGTGCTCGGATAAACGTCAATTTAAGGAAGCAATCGATGTCAACTGCAACTGCAAGTGATACCCACAATTCAGCTAGGCTTTTGGACACGTTCCTCGGTCCAACGCCATTGTGGTACAAGAAGGCGGTAATTGCCGCACTTGTTTTGAATGTTCCAGCGTTCTTTTTCTTGGGGCCACTAGTTACGTCATGGATCATTTTATTTGAATTTATTTTTACACTGGCAATGGCATTGAAATGCTTCCCGCTTCAGCCAGGGGGTTTGCTTGCTCTACAAGTTTTAGCGCTGGGACTCACGGATACCTACCACGTTTATGAAGAAGTGATTCACGGGCTGCCGGTGATTCTCCTGGTTGTCTTTATGGTGGCTGCTGTGCATTTTCTGAGGGAGATGCTCTTCAAGTTCATCAACAAGGTGTTATTGGGAATCAGGTCCCGAGTCGTAATGAACTTTGCGACGGTGGTAGTTGTTTCCGTTCTTTCAGCCTTTCTTGATGCCTTGACTATTCTGGCAATTCTTATTGCGCTCACTACGACCTTCTACCTTGTGTATGAAAAAGTGATCACCAAGGTCGGGCACGAGCCTGGATTACCTTCCGATGACAGCCATATTGAAGAATCACGTTTACAGGATTTGGAAGATTTTCGCGGGTATCTCCGTGGCTTGTTGATGCATGGTGCAGTCGCTACCGCGATCGGTGGAGTAAGTACCCTGGTGGGTGAGCCCGAGAATATCGTTATCGGTAGCCATACCGGCTGGGATTTCGTGACATTCTTCCTGGTCAATGCTCCCGCCACGATGCCAACCCTGGTATCGGGTTTTATCATGTGCATTTTGATGGAGTGGATTCGACCCTTTGGTAAGTTTTTTGGCTATGGCAATGAACTACCGGAAGACGTACGTGAAGTGCTCGCTGAAGAAGACCGCCGTATACAAGAATCAGAAACTGGCAGGGATCGCCTGGTAATCAAGATTCAATTCTGTGTATTCGTAATAATGGTCATAGCATTGTCACTACACCTGGCTGAGGTCGGCTTGATTGGCCTGGGTATAATCATTCTGGCTTCATCCATGCTGGGTGAGACTGACGAACATAGTATTGGAAAGGCTTTTGTGGAAGGCCTTCCCTTTGCATCACTCCTGGTCGTGTTCTTCGCCATTGTTGCAATGATTAACGATCAGCAGATGTTCACACCAGTGATGGAATGGGTATTGGCGCTGGATGGCAGGATGCAGGTGTTCATGGTGTACGTGACCAACGGTGCCTTATCCGCTATTAGTGACAATGTATTCGTAGCAACTATCTACATGGATCAGATCTCGCCACTTATGGAGGCAGGTGTTTTGTCACGCGAATTATATGAGGCGCAATCTGTTGCCGTGGTGATGGGTACTGGTATCCCTAGTATGTCTACCCCTAACGGGCAAGCAGCTTTCCTGTTCCTGTTAATGTCAGGCATAGCGCCGAAGATCAGATTGGGATATGTCAGAATGGTATTTATGGCCCTGCCGTACTTCCTAATCACATCAATTACGGCCGGCATCGTCATGTATAACTGGTTGTAGATACATTACTTCGTCCCTGGGCCTCGTCCCTGGAAGAAAACGAATAAAACACCGAGTAGGTAAAATACCCGCTCGGTGTTTTTCGTTTGGCAGTTAGGATTCGAAAATAGAGATTGAGAAATCAACCTACTGCTGGCGAGAGGGGTTTCAAGCTACTCTCGTCAAGCACTTGTAAGAAATTTTGACTCGACTAAATGCAAAAAGCTGCTACGGGAGTAGCAGCTTTATTAGAAGGCTTTTCATGAATGTTTTTGAACATTCATGACTTTATTTGTTTTTTTGTATCTGTTTTCCAGCGACTTAGGTGGCGTCGCCTGCATGCACTGTCAAGACGTCACTCTTGGCACCATGCAACAACTTATTGGCGGTGGCTCCAAGCATGCGCCTTTCTCCTGAGTGCCCGTGACTGCCGATCACAACAACATCTGCTTCAATGTCTTTACACATTCTGCGGATTTCTCCGGCTCTATCACCTACCACAGTATGTATTTGATCAGCCGGAATATTATCTGAAGTCTCAAATTCTTTTAGCTGTGCAGCGGCCTGCTCAACAGCATGATCTTCCAAGGCCTGAAAATTTTCGGTATAGACTTTCAAGGCATAGCCTTCGGTCACCGGTTGAACAACATGGATGAGATGTATTCTAGCGGGGTTATCGTTAGTAAGCCTTAGGGCGGCATCCAATACTAATCGGCTGGTCTCGGAGAAATCCACTGCGGCTAGAACTTTCTTGTACATGATTTTCACTTCCTTGGTAAGTTGTCGAGAATGCAATTAAATCTTAAGCCGGACTAAAGATAATGCCGGAAAATACTTAGTTGACTTGGGGCGATCAGCAATCAAGGCTTAGTTCGCCGAGTTCCTGACCTGCACCGAGTTTTGGCGGCGCGGCCGCGCCTGCGATGACCATGTCGTAGCGTTCATCCAGTTTGCGATGTGTGGAGGATTTCGATCCGCTCCAGGCTAGCGCGTGTGAGACCTCGAATGAACCCGGATGAGTGCCCTGCATGCCGGTAAGAATTGGTGGCCAATTATTAACTGTTCCTGTTCGCGGAAACTGCGCGAAAATCTCGTTCGCGCAGGGTATTTTGCAGATGTACTGGTGATCAATCCAGCTACGTTAAAGGACCATGCTACCTACCAGAAGCCAGAAATACTGTCTGAGGGCATGGACTACGTGATAG
>CAZVWF010000136.1:0-4600 GCA_964630795.1 uncultured Woeseia sp.
TCACCGCAGGAATTTCCCGATCTGGAACTGGAGTTTGTCCTTGAGAATGACCGCATGATCGTACAGCGTGCGCTTCTCGAACCAGGCCAATGGACTGGTGTTCATCAGCATCCCGGTAACCAGGTATTCCTGGTCATCGAGGGCGGTATCCGGTCAGAACGCCGCGGCGGCGAACCATTTGCCGCAGAAACGTCGCTTGATCCCGGTTCGGTGGGCTGGATCGACACGCTCGACAGCGCCGATGCCCATGATGTCGGCAACACCGGTGAAACAACGATGGAGATCGTCCTGGTGACAATCAAATGAAGTCGATCTCCGATGGGCTTCAGTTATGAGTACTAAATCACTGCAACAACGTAGAGATCTCGCGCTTGGCTCAGGTGCGGAACTGTTCTACGGCGAGCCTCTCGAAATCGTACGGGGCGAGGGCGCCTACCTGTTCGATAGAACAGGACGACGTTACGTAGACATGTACAACAATGTGCCTGTCGTCGGGCACGGCAACGAGGTTGTCGTGGAAGCCATGGCGAAACAGCAGGCGACGCTCAATACCCACAGCCGTTATCTGCACGAGGGTATCGTTGCCTTTGCCGAGCGACTGACCGGGCTCTATCACGATGGAATCGAAAGTGTCGTGTTTGGTTGCAGCGGCACCGAAGCGATTGAGGTCGCTATCCAGATCGCGCGAATGGCGACGAGTGCACGCGGCATTGTCTGCACGGATTCTACTTACCACGGGAATACCGAACTGGTCGGATCGATGAGTTACCTGGGCGAAGACCCGCCACAAACGGGTGAGATTCGTGCGTTCCCGTTCCCTGAGCTTTATCGACCAATCGAATCAGGTTTGAGCGAAGACGACCTGGCCGATCGCTACGTCGAGCGAGTCGCAGCCTGCATCGAAAGCCTGAAGAAGGGCGGCGAAGGATTTTCAGCCTTGCTCATGTGTTCGATCTTCGCGAACGAAGGCCCGCCGGAGATTCCTGCCGGATTCATGAGCAAGGTCACGGAACTCGTGCACCGGGAAGGCGGCCTGGTCATAGCCGATGAGGTACAGGCAGGCTACGGCCGAACCGGACATTGGTGGGGCTATGAGGCGACGGATTTCTTGCCCGATATCGTTGTAACGGGCAAGCCCATGGGTAATGGCCTGCCGATCTCGGCAACGGCAACGCGAAAAGAACTGGTTGACGCTTTTCGCGCAGAAAAGGACTACTTCAATACCTGCGCCGCATCGCCTTTGCAGGCGGCAGTCGGGATGGCAGTTATCGACGAGATCGAGAGACTGGACCTGGTCAGCAACGCCGCAGATGTCGGCGGCAGGCTGACGCGTGCGCTCAAAGAACGCGTCGATCGCTATGATGTCGTCGGCGATGTACGAGGCTTTGGTCTTTTTCTCGGTGTTGAAATTGTCAAAGACAAAGTAAGCAAGGAACCGGATGCGCCATTGACGCTCGAGTTGTCCGACCGACTCAAGGACAAAGGTTTCCTGGTGTCGTATTCAGGCAGATATAACAACGTGGTGAAGGTCCGGCCACCGCTCGTATTTTCCCAGCAGGACGCCGACGACTTCCTCGCGGCGTTCGATGAATGTATGGCGGAAACAGGTGGATAACCAACCATGACCACCGGTGACCGAACACTGGTACATCACCGCACGATCTTCGATCACTGGAAGTCACTCTCCATTGGTATTTACATGGCGCTGGTGGGCTATGCGGTGATGGTGGGCCTGCCGGTCCTGAGCACGTCGTGGGTCGAAAACCAGGGGTTCAACGAGATCCAGGTTGGTCGCGTGGCCGGCGCGGATTTAGGCGGCTTCGCGCTGGGCGCGCTGATTGCAGCCATGTATGTTGCGCGAATCGATCGGCGCTACATGGCAGTCGCTGCGGCGTTGTTTGCGATGGCCATGAACGCTCTCTGCATCTTTTACCAAGGCTACGACGCGACAGTCTGGCTCCGGTTCCTCGCGGGTATCGGTAGCGGTGTCTACACCGGCATAGCCATCGCAACAATTGCCGGGCACTCGAGACCCGCCTTTGCGTTCGCCCTGGAAATTTTCTTTTTTGCAGGCTCGCAGGCCGCTGAAGTCAAGTTTCTGCCGTATCTCAGCATTGAGGGCATATACATCCTGTTCATCGTCCTCTACTTGATCGGCTTCTTGTTCTTTTCATGGTTGCCCAGGCGTCCCGCTGAGGAAGCACTTGATGTCGAAATTGACGTCGAAGACCGGGGAGGACAACACCATATCGAGCACAAGCATGTGCCGGCTTACGTGCCTTGGCTGGTGATTGCCGCCATCGTGATTACTTATATCGGGATTGGTGCCTACTGGACCTATATTGAGTTATCGACGGTCGGAACGGCTGCCACACCGGAATTCGTGCAAAGCATGCTGGTGATCGCGTCCTTCTTCTCGGTAATCGGCTGTCTGTTCGCGGTATTGCTCAGCAACAAGTACGGCCTGGCGAAGCCGCTCTTTGTCACCCTGGTACTCCAGGCCGTGATTGTTGTCATGCTCGTGTTTGGCATCACCAATTTCACGGTGGCAATCAGCATGTTTATGTTTAACTTCTTCTGGATATTTATCGATGTCTACCAGGATGCAACACTGGCCAACGTCGACCGTTCCGGCAGATTTCCCGCAATGATTCCGGCGGCACAAGGTTTCGGCAATTTCCTCGGCCCGAACCTGGCGGCGTCCGTACTGGGTTACGGCCTGGGCTACGACGGCGTATTCATCATGTGCGGCATAGCATCGATTGTTGCCATGCTGGTGTATCTCTACATGTACCTGAATCTGAAGAAGACGATTCCGGCGCTGGCAGACGCGTCTTGAGTCAGTTCGTGGATCGCCGCGACAGGTAGAGGTAAGCGGGCCAGGAAATTGCGACGGCCGCAACGGCATACAGTGCAGTTTCCCATTTTACGTAGGCCTGAAATATCGTGATTAATGACCAGGCGATGAGGCAAAAGAAAGTGCTGTAGGGATGTCCCCACGCCCTGATCGGTCGGTCCGTATCGGGTTCCCTCTTGCGCAGTATCAACACACCGACGATCAGAGCGAGATAGAGCGGAATAAACAGGAAGACAGAGAACAGCAACAAAAACTCGAATCCACCGAGCAGGATGAGGATTACCGAGACCAGCCACGTAAACAGCACGGCGAAAACAGGGTTGCCCCCTTTGCCCACATCCTGGGCATGTCGTGCGGCCAGTCCATCCTCGGCCAGGGCCTGGAGTACGCGTGGTCCGCTCATGTACTCGAGATTCAGGTGGCTGAGCAGAATGATAATGGCGGCGATCACGACGAGGGTTCCTGCCGCCGGGTGTACTGCCAGTTCGAGCGCCCGGGCAAGTGCCAGGTCGCTTCCAGCAAGTGCGGTCAGGCCGACACTTTTCACAAGGGCTAAATTCAGCAGCATGTAGAGGGCTATGACGACCACCATCCCCTTGATGCAGGATCTCGCAACGGTGCCCGTACCTCCCCGGATTTCCGCACTGAAATAGGACGCATAAAGCCAGCCGTCGTAAGTGAAAATAATTGTTGCGATCAGCAGGCTCCAGTCATTGAGTGAATTGTCAGGGCCGGGGACTGTTGCCGGTCGGTCAACAGCGCCAGCGAAGTACAGCAACAACGCCATGGCAAAGATAAACAGGCCGATCAACGACGTCGCGAATTCCTGGATCAGGGCACCGAGTTCTATGCCGCGCAATTGCACGGCCGCGAAGACCGTCGTAGCGGCTATCGCGAGCGGGATTGTCCACTCGGCTGACTCCGGCAAAACAATTGCGACGAACTCCATTATCACGACCGCCTTGATCGCGAGGTCGGTCGCATAAGTGAGCCAGTCTGCCCAGCCAATCACAAAGCCAGAGTAGGGACCGTATGCTCTCCGTATCAGGGAATAGATGCCGCCCGACCGGGGCGTAATACCAACGAGTTCCACCGTGACAGCGGTGCTGAGCAGTACAAAAAGTCCGGCGAAGAGCCAGAGCGCGAGATACAAAGTCGAATCGGTAACGACTTCGGCGATTTCGCCAGGCCCGCGAAGGATGCCCAGGCCAATTACGCCACCAACGGTAACCGCAAGCACAAATCGGCTGGGCAGGGCTCGCTTGCGGTTTTTCTCCGTCATACCAGGCTATCCCCGGATAGTTGTGATCAGAATCCTGACGTGCCGCTGGGGAATGCCGCTGTATCGCCTTCGATGTGTCCGTGCTGCTCGACATGACGAATCGCATCGCCCATCACAGCAAGCCCGTCGCGCAGAACCGCTTCGTCCATGTTGAGCGCGGGATACATGCGTATCGTGTCTTCCTGGTCGCTAATTGCCCATACGCCGTTCTCCAGCATGCGTCCACGAACGGCGCGGGCGGTCCACCAGTCCTTCTCGTCGTTGTCCGCAGAATCGGGCTTGCCAAAACTTACGCCGAGCAGCAGACCATTGCCCCGCGCCTGTCGGACGATAGGAGATGCTTCCCACTCACGCATGATGCCAGCGGCAATATTTCCCAGTCGCTTCGCCTGAGCGACGACATGATCCCGTTCGAAAATCTCCAGGGTTTTAATCGCGGCCGCACAACCTGCAGGTGTGCC
>CAZVWF010000137.1:0-4580 GCA_964630795.1 uncultured Woeseia sp.
GCGCACTGACCCACTCATCGATAAAATCCGGGACACCGAGCGCACTCGCTGCAGGGGATCGATCATCTGCTGGGAGGATGAGGTCACAAAGCCTTGTCGCGACGTCGAGCTGAGCTTCCGTCATCGTCCGCGTCCAGGGAATAAGCGGGTTCATCAGGTCGGGATCCGTGCCGATCGTGACGCCATCGATTGCTTCCGCAACACCCAGCAACGGACCGGCCGGTTGTGGAGGAATTTCCTCTCCCACCGATCGCTGACCCGCTGTACATCCGGCGCTCGCCGCAGCCATAGTCGCGGCGAGCCACTTGATCGTTGTGCGCCGGTCGACGCGCGCCAAGTTTTTGCGCGGCTTGCTCATATCTCTCGCTTCCCGAGCTGGTCTGCCAGGTAGTCACTGCTGCGCCAGGCCAGCGCCATTATCGTCAGTGTCGGGTTTTTGTGGGCCTTGCTGGCAAACACGCTGCCGTCGGCGATGAAGAGGTTATCGATATCCCAGGACTGACCGAATTGATTGGTCACCGATGACCCGGGGTCATCACCCATGCGGGCGGTACCGACTTCGTGAATGATCTCACCACCCTTCGATATCGCTTCGACGGGTGACATGTCACCCCACAGAACCCTGCCGCCCAAGCGGTCGATTATCTGCTTCGTTGTCTCCTGGAAATGCGCCACCATGCGCAGCTCTTCGTCTGACCACCTGAAGTGAAACTTGAGCGTCGGAATGCCCCATTTATCCTTCACCTCGGTATCGATTTCGCAATACGAGTCTGCATTCGGAATCATTTCGCCGCGGCAGGTGAAACTCAGGAAACTGCCGTAGTAGCGACGCATATCTGCTTTCAGCTTCTTGCCGTACCCGCCGGCATAACTGGCGATACCACCCAGGCTCATGTTTGGCTGACTGCGGCCGCTCGCCCCCAGTTCGTAGTGATACCCGCGATGAAAGTCGAGCTCGCCGCGTGCCTGCTCCCCGTAAAGCCAGAACGGGATGTACATGTGCAGGCCCATTGCACCGTCTTCGTTGTAAGCCGGACGATCCTCCAGCATGGGGAACTGCGCGCCCATCGCCGCACCGACAGTGTCCATCAGGTTGCGACCGACCTGGCCGCTCGAGTTGGCTGCGCCTTCCGGAAACAACGTACTCTTCGAATTAAGAAGGATGCGCGCTGTTTCGCCCGCGCTGGCCGCCAGGACAACCGCGCGAGCCGATGCCGTTTTCTCCGTCCGGGTAAGACGGTCGATATACGCGACGCCAGACGCCTTGCCATGCTCGTCGAGTTGCAGTTCATGGACCATCGCATCGGTGATAATGGTCAGGTTTCCTGTCGCCATCGCCATGGGCAGCAACGACGTCGTGGTTTGAAAGGCCGCGCCGATCGAACAGCCACGCCCACAACCGGTGGCATAAAAGCAGGCGGATCGATTGTCGATAGGACGGGTCAGGACGGCGCGACGTGCCGGAACGCAGGGAATGTCCAGGTCACGGCATCCCGCCTGGATCAGCAATTCACCGACCCGCGGTGCCGGCGGCTTGTGAAGCACGCCCGGCGACGAGTCGGGATGGTTTTCGAGCCCATCATTGCTACCGTATACACCAACCACGGTTTCAGTCTTGTCGTAATAGCCTGCCAGGTCGTCGTAGGCAATGGGCCAGTCGACACCGAGCCCATCGCGCGTCTTCGGCTTGAAGTCGTAGGGCCCCATGCGAAAAGAATTGCGCGCCCAGTGATTGGTGCGACCACCCAGCATGCGACTGCGCCACCACAAGAACTCGGAACCCGGTGCACTCGAATAAGGTTCGCCGGGCATTTCCCAACCGCCATCGACGGTTGCGTCGTAATAGCCAAAAGGCTTGTCCGGGGTGCCGGTGCCGCGCAATGGCGCATCGACCAGCGGGGAAAACATCGGCGTTTCCTTGTAAGGGTCGTAGGGGCGGCCCGCCTCGAGCATCAGCACGCGCAGACCTTTTGAGGCGAGCACCCATGCCGCCATCCCGCCGCCGGCACCGGAGCCGACGATCAGTGCGTCATAGGTTTCGCGCTGTGCCACTCAAAGTTCCCTGATACGGATATTGCGATACCAAACCGGGTCGGTGTGGTCCTGCAATGCAATGTGCCCTTTACGGTAGATACCAAAGTGTGGCCAGTCGGCGAACTTCGACGCTGCGACGCGTTCCTTCCAGTCAGCTGAGCCAATCGTGTATTCGGCGACCTTTTGTCCGTTCAACCAGTGTTCGGCATGTTTGTTGTCAACGATGAGCCGCACGGTGTTGTACTCGCCGACGGGACGCACAACATCCGCAGTCGGCGGATATAGCGCGTAGCAAGCGCCCGCACTGGTCTCGGGATTCTGGCCATCCGGATGGACATCATCGTCGAGCACCTGCATTTCAATCCCCGTCAGGTAGGCGACTTCGTGACCTTCAATCTCGCGAACACCGTAAAAGATACCGCTGTTGCCCCCCGTGGTGACTTTCCACTCGAGTTCGAGTTCGAAGCTCTCGTACTGGCCAACCGTGATCAGGTCACCGCCGGTCATCGTCTCGGTGGTCTCATCGACATCCAGGTGAAGGGCGCCTTCCTCGACGACCCACTCAGCGCCCGGCTCTGATTGGCCGTACGTCCGCCAGCCGTCCAGCGTTTCGCCATCAAACAGGACCGTCCAGCCGGCGTCCGCTTCCTGTGCCGCAGCGTCTATTCCACTTTGCGCGACGACCATCGTTACCGCAAGGGCGGCACAGAGCGTTCTTTTCTTATTCATTCGGTTCTCCTCGCTATGCCCGCATTAGCATAACGAGGATTGGGGCAACTTGCAGAGATCCGCCTGATTCAGCCAGCCTTTCTTGTTCGTATGCATCGCATACCCGCAGTTGGCGTGCGCCCAACAAAATAATGAATAAAGGCCCTGCTGCCCGGTGATAAACAGGACTAATCCGTAACATTCCCCTGGCCAACGGCTAACCGGCGGCAACCAGGGTCACCGGTCCTCGTCCGCACGGATTTATTCTTTTGCCGTGCTTGTGTCACACTGAAGCCGTTCGCCAGCATGGAAGCCGATATGATTCTTGTGCCCGCCAACCCACTTCAGCACATCGAAGCATTGCAGGATATCCTGCTGGTCGTCAGTAACGGCGAGGTGGCCCTCAAGAGAATTCCCTTCGGAGTCTCTGAATGACAATAACTCGCCGCCGATTTGTCGCCGTTTCGGGGGCCGTGGCTGCCACGGCAGGCGCTTCTCTTTCCGCCGACGAGCGAATCGTTTCCCTTGCAAATTCGCGACGTGAAGAGCTGATCGATTTGTTGTCTGCATTGATTCGCGTGCAGAGCCTGTCCGGAGAATCTGCAGAAGATGCCCAGCAAGTCGTGAAGGAGTACCTGCGGGATCTCCCGTATCGCATCGAGGAGTCTGCGGATCGACCGAGCCGGTACGAGGATCATGCAGAATACATGCCGCCCAACCCACCGAGCGATGGACCTTTCGTCAACGTCATCGGCTGGCCGGAAAACCCGTCTGGCAGACAATCGGCCATGTTCTCGCACATCGATACGCACAGCCTGGATGCCGGCTGGGAAACGGACCCCCTCACGCCGGTCATTGATGGCAACCGGATGATCGGGCTCGGCACGTCTGACGACAAGGGGGGCGTGGCCGCCATGCTGGTGGCATCGTCGATCCTCGCCAGCGAGCGTGTACCGCTACCGGTCGTGATGAGTTTGCACGGCAAAGGGGGTGGCAGCCGCGGCAGTCTTCCCGTGTTCGATCGCCTGAGTAAAACCGATCACGGCATCAACGCCGTATTGTATGTGCACCCTGCAGAGACCGGCCGCGGGCTCGATGACATCAAGAACGCGGTCCAGGGTGTTGTCGATTTCGAACTGACTGTACGTGGCTGGCGATCGCCGCCGATGGAAATCGGGAGTGTCGACTCTTCGGACTGGGCGACGGGCGGCAACGCGCTCGACAAGTGCTGGGCATTAATTGAGCACCTTCGCAACAACGCATTCCGCGACACCGAGTTCAACCTCGGCATTATGGACGGTGGCAATCGAGTTGGATCAGTTGCCGATGAAGCATCCGTCCGGTTTCGACTGAAATTCACCGGAGACCTCACCTGGCGTGAACTGTTCGAGACGGCGAGCGCCGATTTGCGCGAGGCGGTCTCAGATCCCTGGCAGGCCTCCCTCAACCTGGCGGGTTATCGAACGAATCCCGGCGAAGCCGAGTGGTCCCTGCCGGTCAGTCGAACACTGCGTTCGGCGATTGAGGAGGTTACCGGGCGCGCACCGGATGCCTACCCGAATCACTATGCAGGCGACATCCGTTACCCGATCCGACTGCTCGGGGTGCCGGCCTACGGCATCGGTTCCACGGGTGGCAATTTCTATGGTCCCAACGAATGGGTCGATATCGACGACCTCGTGAATCTCGTCGCAGTACTGGTAACCACCCTGCGTGGCTGGTCTGCCTGAACGGCGAGGCAGTGAACCGGGTTGCCGGAAAAACCCGCGATCCATGATTGGCGGGTCGTAACGCCACGATCTCACTATCGATCAGGAATACGTGTGCCGGCAACGCCG
>CAZVWF010000138.1:0-4550 GCA_964630795.1 uncultured Woeseia sp.
AGATGGACCTGGTACCGGGTATGGAGACATATCTCTGGTTTACGCCCACCGTCACCGGCAAGTACGAAGTACTCTGTGAAGAACTCTGTGGCATCGCACACCACACAATGCGTGGTGCGGTCGTTGTCCAGGAACAGGCTGACTTCGATTTGTGGGTGGCTTCTCATCCGACGTATGCCGATACACTGAATGCCGTGACCGGCAACGCCCAGGTAGGTGCGGCACAGTACGCGGTTTGTGCAGCCTGCCATGGCCAGGAGGGCGAAGGCCTGCAGGCACTGAATTCACCGAAGATTGCCGGTCAGGAACCGTGGTATCTACGTCGCCAGTTGAATGCTTACAAGGACGGTCTGCGCGGTGCGCACGAAGATGATCTGTACGGCCGCCAGATGGCGCCGATGGCGATGACGCTAGCTGATGATGCTGCCATTGAAAACGTCATTGCTCACATCCAGACATTCCCGGATAACCCGGCACCGGCGACCATCGATGGTGATGTCCGCAATGGTGAGAGGCTTTACGCGGTCTGCGCGTACTGCCACGGCACTAACGCAGAAGGCATCCAGGCGATCAATGCACCGCGAATGGCGGGCATGACGGACTGGTACATGGCGAGCCAGCTGAAAAACTTCCGTGAAGGTATCCGCGGTGGTCATCCCGAAGACTACTACGGCAAGCAAATGGGCTTCATGGGAAGACAGATGCAGGATGACAAGCAGATCAACGACGTGATCGCTTACATCAACTCACTTTGAACATTTTTGACGACATCAGACGCTATTTAAGGGGATCTTGATGGCATATGTACCAATAGCCGATCGTGACCACGAAATCGAACACCACGATCCGGATACATTCATAACCAAGTATGTCTGGAGCCAGGACCACAAGGTCATTGCGATCCAGTATGGTGGGCTTGCCATTCTGATCGGCCTGGTCGGCATGTTGCTGTCGAGCGCGTTTCGCTTGCAGCTCGGTTTTCCCGACACCTTTTCGTTCATCAACCCCGAGAACTATTACCAGTTCGTGACCGTACACGGCATGATCATGGTGATTTACCTGCTGACCGCACTGTTCCTTGGAGGCTTCGGCAATTACCTGATCCCGCTGCAGATTGGCTCTCGCGACATGGTATTCCCCTTCATGAACATGCTGAGTGTCTGGGTCTATGCACTCTCGGTTCTGATCCTGATTGCCAGCTTTTTCGTTCCAGGCGGCGCGACCGGCGCAGGCTGGACGCTGTATCCACCGCAGGCGATCGCGCCCGGAACACCCGGCATCGATTGGGGCATTTTGCTGATGCTGTTATCACTGGCGGTGTTCATTGTGGCCTTCACGATGGGCGGGTTGAACTATGTGACGACCGTTCTGCAAGCGCGTTGTAAAGGCATGACCCTGATGCGTATGCCGCTATCGATCTGGGGCATCTTCGTGGCGACGATTCTCGGCCTGCTGGCGTTCCCGGCATTGCTGGTTGCGGCCATCATGATGCTCTTTGACAAGTTGCTGTTGACGAGCTTCTTCATGCCGGCCGTCTTGCAGGCAGGCGAGCTGTCTGCCACCGACGGCGGCAGCCCGATTCTGTTCCAGCACTTGTTCTGGTTCTTCGGTCATCCCGAGGTATACATCGTTGCACTGCCTGCATTTGGCCTGGTGTCTGATCTGTTGTCCACGCATGCGCGCAAGAACATCTTCGGCTACCGAATGATGGTCTGGGCCATTCTCGCGATCGGTGGACTCAGCTTCATCGTCTGGGCGCACCATATGTATGTCAGCGGCATGAACCCGTACTTCGGCTTCTTCTTCGCGACGACGACACTCATCATCGCGGTGCCAACAGCACTCAAGGTGTACAACTGGGTGCTCACCCTGTGGCAGGGCAATATTCACCTGCGTGCACCGATGCTGTTTGCGATCGGCTTCATCTTTACGTTTACCCATGGCGGCTTGACCGGCCTGTTCCTGGGTAACGTAACGATTGACCTGCCATTGTCGGATACCTATTTCGTGGTGGCGCATTTCCACATGGTAATGGGCGTGTCGCCCGTCCTCGTGGTATTCGGTGCGATCTATCACTGGTACCCGAAGATGACGGGTCGCATGTATAACGAGACCCTGGCGAAGTGGCATTTCTGGCTCACGTTCCTCGGTACCTACTCGCTGTACCTGCCGATGCACTACATCGGGTTCCTCGGCATGCCGCGACGTTATTTCGCAATGGGTGACACGGCCTTCATGCCGGACTCCGCCATTACGCTGAATGCCAGCATGACGATATCGTCACTGTTTGTCGCGGTCGTGCAGGTGCTGTTCCTGTACAACATCATTGTCAGTCTGAAGAAGGGCGAGAAGGCGGGTCCGAATCCGTGGAAAGCGACCTCACTCGAATGGCTCACGCCGGACACACCACCCAAACATGGCAACTGGGGGCACTCGCTGCCTGAGGTTCATCGCTGGGCCTACGACTACAGTGTGCCGGGTGCGCCCGAGGATTACACACCGCAAACGGTACCTGCCAGCGAAGTGCCGGTCGGGCGTGATCACGGGGTCGACACCTAGATGTACATCACGCTTATCTTCCTCGGCATCATCATGGCCACGGTGATTACGTGGTTGCTGCGGCAGACCTTCAATACGCAGCCGTGGGTGTCTGCGCCCGCAGACGATGAAGTGTCGGGTACGTCGATGAACACCAATAACAAGGCGGTGGCGCTGACGACCTTCCTTGCCGTGGCGACGTCGATCTTCGCGCTGTTCATCAGTGCCTACACGATTCGCATGGACGAGCCGGACTGGCGTCCGGTCGCCGAGCCCATGCTTCTGTGGGCCAACACGGCGATCCTGATTCTCGCGAGTGTTGCGTATCACCTGACGCGGAACGCGGCGGTCAATGGTGAGACGAGCAAGTTGAAGTCCGGCCTCGCTATCTCAGGGGGGCTGACCATCTTGTTCCTGCTGGGGCAGATGGTGGCCTGGGGCCAGATGAATGCGGCGGGCTATCATCTCGATACCAACGTGGCCAACGCGTTCTTTTACATGCTGACCGCTGTGCATGGTCTGCACATGCTGGGTGGCCTGTGGGTGTGGGCCAGGTCTTCACTCAAAGTATGGACGGGCGCTGATGCAGACAGCGTCAGGCTTAGTATCGAACTCTGCACGGTTTACTGGCACTTCCTGTTGCTGGTCTGGATCGTGCTGTTCGGTATGCTGTTATCAACCTAAGAAGGAAAGCGACATATGTCAGATGCTGTAGCAGGTGCACTGCCAACCGGGGGTAAGGGAGTCGTAACCGACTTCTCGGCCGACAGGCAGTCATTTCACGTGCCCTGGGGCAAGGCCATGATGTGGATCTTCCTCCTGTCGGATACGTTTATTTTCAGTTGCTTCCTCGTCTCGTATATGAAGGTGCGCATGTCGACGACAGTGCCCTGGCCGAATCCGAGTGAGGTATTCGGACTCGAGGCATTCGGCGTGAGCGTACCTTTGCTGTTGATCGCTATCATGACATTCATCCTGATTACGTCATCGGGAACGATGGCGCTCGCGGTAAACATGGGTTATCGCAAGGACAAGAAGAAAACCTTCTGGTTGATGGTGGCTACCGCAGCGCTCGGGGCGTCATTCGTCGGGATGCAGGCCTTCGAGTGGACCAAACTCATCATGGAAGGCGTACGGCCCTGGGAGAATCCCTTCGGTGCCGCACAATTTGGATCGAGCTTCTTCATGATTACAGGATTCCACGGTATGCACGTATCGGCGGGTGTGATTTACCTGCTGGTGGTGGCAAACCGGGTGAGAACCGGCTTTTACGAAAGGCGTGGTAACAACTACGAGATCGTGGAAATCGCCGGCTTGTATTGGCACTTTGTCGACCTTGTCTGGGTCTTCATCTTCGCATTTTTCTATCTTTGGTAAAGAGGAGCTACACGCATGTCTGCTGATGAAGGAACTCAACATCCGCTGAAGATCTACTGGATCATGTGGGCCGCTCTTTTTGTGCTGAGCGGGATTTCGTACTGGACAGACTTCTGGGATGACGGTCCATTGCGCGTCACCGCGATAATTACATTAATGTTGCTCAAGGCTGGCGGAATCGTCTGGATTTTCATGCACATGGGCTGGGAGCGACTGGCTCTCAAGCTGGCGATTCTCGTGCCACCGGTCTTTATCGGCGTGCTGATATGGCTGATGGCGATCGAGGGCGATTACACCTGGCTGACCCGAATGGAGTTCTTTGGCGCTACCGAATTCACGCCGACCGAGGTGCATCACTAGTCCTGTTACCCGGGGGCAGAGCCTGGCTCTGGCCCCTTTTTCCAGAAAGGTCGCTGTCTGGCGGCCTTTTTCCGTTTAAGGGGTGGGGCAGTGCGTCGAACCTCATGCTGTTAGTATCGTTCTATGGGCAGAGCCATCATTCTCGTTATGGATTCCTTCGGCATCGGGGCAACTGATGACGCGGCGGGCTTTGGCGATGTCGGCGCAAATACCCTCGGCAGCATCGCGCGCGAACGCGCTGCTGCGGGCACGCCGCTCAGGCTACCCAACCTGAC
>CAZVWF010000139.1:0-4530 GCA_964630795.1 uncultured Woeseia sp.
CCTATACGAATGACGATATTCGCGATGCGCTCGCCGAGGTTACGGGAAATCGCCGCTTTGCCAACGAATTCTTCGACCGTTACGTGTTCGACAGCGAGTTGCCGGATTACGAGTCGCTGCTTGCACAGGCCGGGTTGCTTCTGCGTCGTTCGAACCAAGGCAGTGCGTTCCTGGGCCCGGTCGTTTTCGAGTTTGAAGGGCGCGAAGCCATTATCGGTAGCAACATGCGTATTGGCACGCCACTGTATGAAGCGGGTCTCGGGCGGGGTGATCAGGTCGTTTCGTTGGGCAGGCTGAACATCACCAGCGACCGTCGCTGGAATAACGCAATTCGCCGTTATGCACCCGGAGATACGGCGATCATCCGTTATCGCCAGCGTGGCACTGAACGTACCGCCGAGGTCAGGTTTGAGGAAAATCCCGCCGTCGAAGTCGTGACCTTCGAATCGGCGGGACTTGGCGTTTCAGACGAGCAACGTGCTTTCAGGCGGGCCTGGCTCGACAGGTCTGACTAACGCGTTGCTGCAATATCCAGAATTGTGTACCAGACAAACTGCACGAGCTGAACAACCGATTCTTCCGAAACACGTTCGTTGTCACCGTGAGCGCCATTGCCGCTATTGATCTCTTCGATGCTTCGGGTGGCACCGATGCCGTAGGACGGTACACCCATGGAGCGTACCTGCGCCATGTCGGTCGCGCCGGTAGACATGCTGGGAATCACGGCCGCTTCCGGATACATGCGTCCCGCTACGCGTTCAATCGTCTGGAACATTTCGTTATCGACCGGAGACGGTGCTGATTCCGGTCTGTATATTCGCTCGGGAACGATCTCGACGTTCGGGTCATCGATGATTTCACGCATCTGCTCGTAAAACGCGTCAACATCCTCATCGGGTAACATTCGTATGTCCAGCATCGCGGACGCTTCTGACGGGATGACATTTCTCCGGAAGCCGCCATTGACGATGGTCGGCACAACGGAGGTACGCAGGACCGAATAGTGATACGGGTAGTTTGCGAGGAACCAGTCCTGGATCTCCTCGGTAAACTCCGGATTGTCGACATTCTGATAACGCCATTGGTCCTCGCCGCTGGACATCATTGCCATTCGCTCAAAATAGGCCCTGGTCGTATCGTTCAGACGCATTTCGGTACGCCAGTCGCCCATTTTCGCGACCGCCCTTGCCAGCGCTGTGACCGGGTTGTCGGCACGTGGTACAGAACCATGTCCCGCCGTACCCCGTGCTACCAATGTGGCTCGACGCGGTTTCTTTTCGGCCGTTTGGACGCCGAAGACTGTCACCCCGTAATCACCGAGAATATTGCTTCCGCCTTCTGCGAGACAAAACTCCGCCTCAATCTTGTCCCAGTGATTGGCCACCATGTAGTTGATGCCAACTTCCGGTGTTCCTTCTTCGCCCGACTCGGCCAGGAAGATAATGTCCCGATCGAGTTCTACGTCGTAGCGTTTGAGTAACTTGAGGAGCATTAGCCCGGCGGTGACATTGTCCTTGTCGTCCAGTGTCCCGCGACCGTATATCCAGCCGTCTTTCCGGAGACCGCCAAAGGGATCTTCATTCCATCTTTCCCGCTGGACGCCCACGACATCTGTGTGACCCATAATCAGGATCGGTCGTTTCGATCCATTGCCATTGATGCGGGCCACCAGGTTGGCTCGATCCGGATCCAGGGCGAACAATTCCGAGTCGATGCCGTCTTCGGCAAGCGCTGCTTTGACATAGTTGGCAGCCTGGGTCTCGTTACCCGGTGGGTTGGTGGTATCAATCTGCACCAGGTTTACCAGGTGATTGATGGCTTCTTCACCGACCTCATCCCAGTCGATGAGATACTCATCCTGCGCCCACAGGACCGTAGGGCAGAGAAAAAACAGGATCGCTAGCAGACGGGGCATCATGAATCTCCTTTTCCTTGATTGTGCGCTAGTGTATCGCAATTCATGCAGGCCGCCAGCCTGCAGATCAACGGGTCAATTCCGCGGCAATTCTTGCTAGTCTTTCGGGAAAAAGGGATGGGCATGAAAATACACATCATGATCGCCACGAGCATTTTGCTTGCGGTTGCAGGAACGACGCTCGCACAAGAGGAGGGCGATGGTAGCGATGTCGCTCCCGTGCCGGCGCCCACACGGTTCGTCACCGAGCACCGTGGGCGGTTTAATGGCGAGTTGGTCGAATACCAGGCAACCGCCGGAGAGACCTATCTCCGGGACAAGGCGGGCAAACCGACAGGGTCGATATTCACCTTTGCCTACACCAAGACCAACCTGGCAGAAGGTGAGCAAAGACCGGTCACGTTTCTCTGGAATGGTGGCCCCGGCTCCGCATCGTTATGGCTGCATATGGGGACTTATGGTCCGAAACGGGTGTCGGTCCCGAGTGAAGCCGGTTATCCGGGTTCGCCACCGTACCCGCTTGTCGATGCCCCTGAGACGATACTCGACGTTTCCGACCTGGTCTTTGTAGACCCGGTGGGCACCGGTTTTTCGCGTGCGCTTGGCGAAACCGGGAGTGAGACATTCTGGGGCCTGAATGAGGACGCAAAGAGTATGGCGGACTTCATTCATACCTGGGTAACGGAGAACGGTCGCTGGAATTCCCCGAAGTTCCTGCTCGGCGAAAGTTATGGCACGACGCGGGCTGCGGAAGTCGCCAGGATTCTCGAAGCTGAACTGATGTTGGCGCTGAATGGCATCATTTTCGTGTCGCAAGCACTCGACTACCAGGGCTCAACACCCTACGTGCGTGACAACATCATCGCGCACATCACCTACATCCCCACGATGTCTGCTGCCGCCTGGTACCACGGTCGGGTCGAACCGCGCCCCGAAAGCCTTGAGATGTTTCTCGGCGAATCCCGACGCTTCGCCACCGATGAATTATTGCCGGCGTTATTCAAAGGTAATGCGATCACCGACCAGGAGCGCGCTGTCGTTGCAGGGCGCCTCGCGTATTTCACCGGCCTGAGTCGGGAATACGTTGAGCGGGCCAACCTGCGCGTACAGGGAACGCGCTTCGCCAAGGAGTTGCTGCGCGACGAGGGCCTGGCCATTGGTCGTCTCGATGCGCGCTACACGGCGGACGAAATCGACGATCTCGATGCCGACCCGGAAGAAGATGCGGCAAGTAACGCAATCTCCGCGGCGTTCAAGGCGACGCTGATGGAATTCATGCGTAATGATCTGGGCGTTGACTGGGATCGACGCTATCTTGCGCCGGCCGACGACGAGTTATCCGCGAACTGGCGCTACCGCACGGTGCCGGACGGACGTTCTTATGAACCGATGTTCGTGAATACGGCACATGCGTTGTCGCAGGCGCTGCGCGTCAATCCTTCACTCAAGGTGCTGGTCGCCTCGGGTTACTACGACCTCGTTACCCCCTTTTTTGATGCTGAGTACACGCTGAACAGGCATGACATTCGCGCAGAGCAGGTCGATTACACGTATTACGGAGGTGGCCACATGATGTATGTCAACGAGCCGTCCAGGCTGGAACTGCTGGACGATACGCGGGCGTTTATCGTCTCGCAGACATCCGAGTAGTTTCCCGTGTCGGATCGTAAACCGCGCTCCGCTGAGACGGATGTGGCGCAGGGAATGCACGCTGTCGATCCAGCGACTGGCAGTATCGTGCCCGCGATAGTGCCCTCGACCACGTATGCCAGGAATGAGCACTATGGCCTGGTCAATCCCGCGCACAGCTATAGCCGGGACGAGAACCCGACCTATGAGACAGCGGAAGCGCTATTGACGCGACTCGAGGGCGGTGTATCTAGCCTCTTGTTTTCGTCAGGCATGGCGTCAGCCTGCGCTGTATTTCAGGCGCTCAAGCCAGGTGATCACGTGGTCGTACCCAAGGTTATGTACTGGGGGCTGCGAAACTGGCTCATTTCATTTTGCGATCGCTGGGGTGTTGAGTTCGATCAGTTTGATGTGACCCGGCCTGGCGATCTCGCCAGCAAAGTGATCGCGAAAAAAACGGCATTGGTATGGATCGAAACACCTTGCAATCCAACATGGGACATCATCGATATCCGGGCGGCTGCAGAAGTCACTCATGCGGCCGGTGCGCTGCTTGCCGTTGACTCAACCGTGGCCACGCCGGTGCTGACCCGGCCTATCGAACATGGCGCAGATATCGTGATGCACTCGGCAACCAAGTACCTGAACGGGCATGGTGATGTCGTTGCCGGCGCACTGGTTACCGCGAAAGAGACTGAATTGTGGGCGCGAATTGCAGAGGGCAGGACACAGGAAGGCGCCATCCTGGGTCCCTTCGAGGCCTGGCTTCTGCAGCGGGGCATGCGAACCCTGTTTATGCGGGTCAGGCAGGCTTCGCAGACGGCCATGAAGATCGCCACACATTTCGCTGATCATCCGTCGCTGGATCGTGTCCTTTACCCGGGTTTGCCGCAACACCCCGGGCACGAAACGGCTAAGGCGCAGATGCAGGGGGGATTTGGCGGGATGCTGTCATTGTGTGTCGGTCAAAACGAAGAGGCGGCGCT
>CAZVWF010000140.1:0-4510 GCA_964630795.1 uncultured Woeseia sp.
GTAGAACCCCTCTACAGGAGATCAGGCGTGACCAACAAAATCAACCGACGAGACTTGTTCAAGGCAACCGGCGCTGCAACACTTGGCATTGCGTTTCACAGCATTACCGTCAACGCAGCATCCGCAGCGGAAACGGGACCGAAGTTAATCAGCCTGTCGGGCAATGAAAATTCCTACGGGCCGTCGCCTGCCGCACGTGATGCATTGATTGATGCCAGCAGCAGAGCATTCCGCTACGAGTATTCAGCACAACTGCAGTTTGTCGAGAAAATTGCTCGCAAGGAAGGTGTACCTGCCGATCACATCGTGCTGGGTTCCGGTTCCAGTGAAGTGCTCTGCGCGTCAGGCCTGGCGTTTTGCGGCAATGACAAGGATGCGGTTGCCGCAGACCTTGGATTTGGGATGGTAGCCGGCTACGCGGGTCGGGTCGGTGGTGACATTCACTGGGTTCCACTGGACGCGAAAATGCGCCATGACCTCGACGCTATGGCGCAACGCATCGACAGCAGCACGGGAATGGTCTACATCTGCAATCCCAATAATCCGACCGGTACCATTGTTGACGGCGACCGGTTGCGAGATTTTTGCGCATCGCTGCCATCGGACGTCATCACGGTCGTTGACGAGGCCTATCTCGAATTTACTGACAATTTCGAGGAGCTGACCATGCTCGACCGGGTCAGGGCGGGTGACAATGTTGTTGTTACACGCACCTTTTCCAAAATCCATGGCCTGGCGGGGGCTCGCCTGGGCTACGCCATAGCACGCCCGGATCTCGCTGCACGACTGACAGACTCCAAGATGTGCAAGTTTCAGGGACCGTTTGCGGTCTCTGCTGGCAATGCAAGTCTCGATGATGTCGAGCATCTTGTTTTCTGTCGCGACCGTGCCCGCGAGGGTCGTGCGCTCGTACATGGCCTTTGCGACGAACTTGGACTTGAGTACAGCGATGCCGTCGCCAACTTCTCATTCATCAATCCGAAGATGAGTAACGCCGAGTTCAAAGCGCGCATGCTTGCGAATGGCATTGAGGCCGCACGGCCGTTCCCACCGAAGGCCGACTGGGCCCGTGTGACGATCGGGACTACCGAGGAGATGAAGATTTTTGCGGAGGCCCTGCCAAAAGTCGTTGGCGCCTGAGCGTTACTCGCCAACCTGCCAGGAAAATCCGTCGGGCACCGTGCATTCGAACGGACGTACTTCCTCGCCAGGCACCCATTCCATATAGCCGTCAACGATGACAGTCTCTGTAAACACTTCCGGATCAACAGCTGTCATCGTCCAATCGAGACGTGATTCATCGTCGCTTAGCGTATAGCGTTCGACCAGCTTCAGGTCACCGCTCTGCGGCGTGCCCAGGTCATCGAAGTACGGGTAGTTGATCCGATCGGTTTCAATGACCAGCACGCCATCTTCCCACCTGCCGGTCGAGTAACCCAGGGATGAGGGTTCGACATTCGACGAGTCGTGAGTATCCGCCATATGAATCGTGCGTTTGCCATCATTTAACTCGAGATGCATGACGATGTTGCCGTCCTCCTCGTAAAATCTCATCGGGTAGGGATTGTCGAGAATGATCGGCATGCCTGCCGAAACGCATCGCAGTGCAGGGTCGTCGCGGAGCGGATTGTACTTCGCGACAGCTGCCTTTGCGGCCTCCGTCAACGGCCATTCGGCAATACCGAGGCCCTCGTCGAGAGTCGGCTTTTTGCGAGGGGTCCAGACGCGGAAGATTCCCATTGCCGCGGCAATATCCTGTTCAATCTCTTCTGCTGTACGTTGCTTCGAGCCATTTACTGCCGGAATCGACTCAATGAGTCCGGCACGTGCCGCCGAACCGGGAAAGAGCGCATAGGTATCGCCATTTTCGAGCGTGATTGTCGATGCAACCATCGTTTTCAATCCGCGCCTAGATGTTGGCCCTGTGGCGATTACCGTGCCGCCTTCCCTAATCGCATCCCGATCGAGACCGATCCGGCGCAGCAGGTTTACTGCACTGGCCTCCAGTTGCCATAGCTCCGATTCACCCGCTTCATTAATCGTTTCAATCTTGAGCTGTACGTGTGGATTTACCCAGCGAATCGAGACGAGCTTACCCTCGAGCTCCACCACGTTCGTGTAATCGTAGAGCGAAGATATTGAATGATGTGCAGCCGCGCTACCTGTCACCAACAGGATCAGCAGGGATGTGATCAAACGCAGCATCATGCGGCTCGCGATCTTGTTCTTCCGTCAATCAGCCGCGAAACAATAGAAGAGACCAATGCTGGCATTTAGTTCGAGTTCATCCTGGCTGCAGCCCAGCGAGTAATGCGCCGAATTCCAGACCGTGCCAGGTTCACCGTCCTGGCTGTCGAAATGCCCGACGCGCGCGCGACCGTCGCCGCCCGTCCAATTATTGCAGGTTGCGGGCTTGCCAGTCGTATGTTCGGCGATACCGCCGACGCCTTCCTGCTCAAGTGTCAGGCGCCCATCGGCACCACTGCCGGTCAACATGTCGTGTTTGGGGTCGGGATCTGCGATTCCCGGAATCTTTGTGCCCATTTCCGTGTAGGAGTTTTCAACGGTGACATTGTCATTGCCTTCGTGCAGATCCTCGATATCCGTGGCGATAAGATCACCCTTGACGTTGTACCAGGGCCCGTCACCAATGCGATCCCGTGCATCTTCCGCGGTCGTGCTCATATAGGCGCGCCAGGTGCGATTGCCGGCACCGACTGCCTCCGCCAGTGACTGGCAATGGGCGTCAGCGCCCTCGATGCCGCCAAGATCAGCGCCATTACCGATATTCGTGCTGGTGACAAAGAAGCCCATTGCCGGTTGCTCGTCATCCTGGGCCCACGCGGCGGTCGCCGCGAAGCTAAGGGTTACCACGAGCAACTGAAGAATCCGGAGTTTATGCATGCTTTCCCCCTTGTTTTTTGTCAGCATAGGCTGGACTGGCCGGCCTGCCAAGTCTCCGCTTCGCCTGCCGAGACACACAGGGGGCCGGGATTACTGGCTGGCTGCTCGCAGAAGCTGCTGACTGCACATGTAGCCGGGCGTCCCGGCGATCGAACCACAAGGGTAGGTGCCGGATCCACAGACATAGACTTGCTCGAGGCTTCCATATTGGTAGAAGCCTGTTGCCGGGTCGTCAGCATAATTCCGATCGAAAAAGGTCTGTCCGCCGGTCAGCATCGTGTGGTCGAGGTTGCCGCCGGGGAACAGGAACAACTCCTGCAAATCTTTCGGCATCAGCAATCGCGTCCAGACGCAGTCCTCCGGATTTTCGATTCTCGCAAGAACGGTTTCCTTTACCTGTTGTTCGACGTGTGCGAGATCGGCGCCTTTTGAGGTAAGCGACAGGTTTTTGAAAAATACGGCCAGGCGATCAAAAGGCTCGTCGTGGCGAAGGTGACGCATCGCTGCGCCTTCACAGTAGATTTGCGCATAGCCAGGCACATAGTCGTTCCCGGTATCCAGCACCTTCAACGTCGCGGCTTCGTACTCTTCGATATCGCTCACAGAGAAGATGAAACGAAAGGCCGCATCGCTGTGCTCATGCGCGGAACCATGTTTCCAGCGGATCGGTTTGTCGAACATCACATTGAGCTTGCCGCTACTGCCGCGGAAACGCTGTTTCTCTGTGCAAGCCAATTGCTCCGCGTCCCCGACGAGCCGCGACGCGGTCAGCGGATCGGTACCGAATACCAGGTAGTCGAAATCTGCTGATTGCTCCGTGCCGTCCTGTTCCCAGGTAACACGTCCCTTATCGGTATCGACGCCCACCACGCTGCTGGACAGGTGCACGTCGACACCGAGTTCATCATTGATGCGCCCGAGCTCAGTCGTAATCCGCCAGATGCCGCCTTTGACGAAGCCGTAGTAGCCATCGAAGATCGAGCCGGAGTCCATCATCGGCAGCGTGAATGCCGAATAGGGTTCGTCCAGCGAGACGGGGCCACTTTCGGTCACCGTCATCGCCATGTACATCTTGCTGCGTTCACTCGTGAAGTAGTGGTCCATCAGTTCGCGTGCGGATCCGGATATGAACAGGCGCGTCAGTGTCTCGCCAATCGCGGCATTCGCGTCGTCGATCGAAGGCGGGACGGCACTTCGATAACCTTCCTGCAGAAAACGAACAACCGTCGCCTCATCCACCCGAAAGGCCTCGACTTCGCCTCGCTCGCCCCACTTGTCGGCAAGCTCCTTGTCCAGCATTGCTGGATCGCGGTGAATCCACGTGGGCTCGTCGTCGCCAGGGAAGAACACGAACTTTGCGTGATTCGGTACGAAAGTCTCAAGACGGTCTGCAAGCCCGGTTTCAGCGAAGACGAAGTTCTGCATTAACCCGAGCACCGACGCGCCAAGTGCATAAGGCTGCGTGACCCCGTTGACGTTCGCAGTTTCCGACACGCATGCGCCGCCCACACGCTCCGCGCGCTCGATCATCGTGACGTCGCAACCGGCACGGCGGAGATAGTTGGCGGCAACCAGGCCATTGATGCCGGCGCCGACGACAAGGATT
>CAZVWF010000141.1:0-4467 GCA_964630795.1 uncultured Woeseia sp.
GCTGGCTTTTAGCCAGGAATATTGCCCACTTTCAGGAGTTGATCGAAGTATTCGATCGTCGGCTTCAGTCCGTCACGCAGACTGGTCGCAGGCTCCCAATCCAGCAGTTTTTTCGCACGGCTAATGTCCGGCTGGCGCTGCCGCGGGTCGTCCGAGGGCAGGGGCTCGGTCTTGAGTTTTGACGATGACCCGGTAAGGTCGATGACCAGTTCTGCCAGCTCACGGATCGTGAACTCGCCCGGGTTGCCGAGATTCAGTGGTCCGGTTTCCGCTTCGTCGGTCACCATAAAGCGAACAAACCCTTCAATCAGGTCGTCCACGTAGCAAAATGATCGAGACTGCTCGCCATCGCCGAAAATCGTTATCGGGTCGCCACGCAGCGCCTGGACCACGAAATTCGACACTACGCGGCCGTCATTCGGGTGCATCCTCGGTCCGTAGGTATTGAATATGCGGACGACCTTGATGCTCAGTTGATGCTGGCGCCAATAGTCGAAAAACAGGGTTTCGGCGCAGCGTTTGCCTTCGTCGTAGCAAGATCGAAAACCCGTCGGATTGACGTGTCCCCAGTAATCCTCGGTTTGCGGATGCACCTGTGGATCGCCGTATACCTCGCTCGTCGAGGCCTGGAAGATTCGGGCTTTCACCCGCTTGGCCAGGCCCAGCATATTGATGGCGCCATGAACACTGGTCTTCGTGGTCTGCACCGGGTCGAACTGATAGTGAATCGGCGATGCAGGACAGGCCAGGTTGTAGATTTCGTCCACTTCCACGTACAGCGGAAACGTGACGTCGTGGCGCATCAGCTCGAATCGCGGGTTGTCCAGCAATTGGCGGACATTGTCTTTGCTCCCGGTGAAGAAATTGTCGACGCACAGGACGTCGTGTCCCTGTGCGATCAGGCGGTCGCAGAGGTGTGAGCCCAGGAAGCCGGAGCCCCCCGTGACCAATATGCGCTTTCGACCAAGTCTCGGTTCCATCAGTGTCTTTCCTGGAGCGTGGTTAATGTGTTGTTTCTTATTGCGGAGAATTATACTGATTAGAGCATCTTCAGCCATCAGGCTCTGTGCGACAGGTAACACTTCCGCGTATTGCCGGGGAAATTGCCTGAATTCGGTACTCGGTCGCATCATTTTTGTGGCGACCCGCTAGAATCGATGCCACCTGATACTCACCGAATCGAAGGCATAGAAAGACGTGAAGAAGATCCTGGTTACCGGCGGCGCCGGATATATCGGCAGCCATGCCTGCAAAGCACTTGCCGCCGCAGGCTTCGAGCCCGTCGTGTTTGACAATTTCGTCTATGGCCACGACCGGGCGGTTCAATGGGGTCCAATGGTCAGGGGTGATACCTCGGACAAGGCCCTGGTCAGGCAGGTGCTAAAAGAGCACCAGCCTGTCGCCGTGATGCACTTTGCAGCGTATGCCTACGTGGGTGAATCGGTCCAGGACCCGGCAAAGTACTATCGAAACAACGTTGGTGGCACGCTCGCGCTGCTGGAGGCGATGGTCGAGTCAGGCGTTGACAAGTTTATCTTCTCGAGTACCTGTGCGACCTATGGTGTCCCGGAAGGCAACAGTATCCCGGAAAGTCACCCGCAGTCTCCGATCAATCCGTATGGACACAGCAAGCTGATGGTTGAGAAAATCCTGCGCGATTTCGATACGGCGCACGCCCTGAAGTCAATTGCACTGCGCTATTTCAATGCTGCGGGCGCAGACCCGGATACAGAGATCGGGGAAGATCACGACCCGGAAACGCACCTGATTCCGCTGGTGCTCGATGCAGCCATGGGGCGTCGCGCCGACATTACGATCTTCGGCGAAGACTACCCGACGGAAGATGGCACCTGTGTTCGTGACTATATACATGTGTCGGATCTTGCTGACGCTCACGTCCGTGCTCTGGGCAGATTACTCGAAGGTGGCGACTCGGATGCCCTGAACCTCGGGACTGGCACGGGCTATTCGGTGCGCGAAGTGATCGAGGTCGCTAAAAACGTGACCGGCCGGGATATTGTGGTCGCGCAGGGTGAACGCCGGCCCGGCGACCCGCCTTATCTTGTCGCGGAGCCTGGTCGGGCGTTCGAGGTCCTCGGTTGGAAGCCCGAGAACTCAGGGATTGAGCGTGTGCTGGAGACGGCCTGGGCGTGGCACCTGAAGCGTTTCGGCCAGGCGGGTTAAAGGTATCACAGCAAAAATGCGAAGGGCGTCCCGTTTCGGAGGGAGAGATGCATCACGTACCTGCTCAATGCAAGTGTTTACAATAGCTTGGTAGTGAGTTGCGGGTGTCGCAGCCTGGACTCCTGCTACGTCGAACAGCAACATCAGAACGAGCATCAGCCATGGAAAGTGCCCAAGCCGTTGTCGATTCAGACCTGGAATTCATTGCCGGTCAGTTAAGCCGTGAGTTCGCCGAGATGGCGGGTTCGAACCTGCTGATTACTGGCGGTGCCGGGTTCCTGGGCTATTATCTCGTGCAGTCCGTTCTGTACTGGAATCGACTGGAAAACGGAGCCGACCCCATTCGAGTGACAGTCTATGACAACTTCATGCGGGGGGTGCCGGAATGGCTGACCGCGCTCGAGGATGACGGGAATCTCGAATCCCGCGTACACGATATGACGAATCCACTGCCGGATGACGTACCTGACTTCCAGTACATCATTCATGCGGCGACGATCGCCTCACCTCATTATTACCGCAAGTACCCGATCGAAACGATGGACGCGAACGTCAATGGTCTGCGCTACCTGCTCGACTACGTTCGCGGACAAAGGGAGGCAGGTAAGCCATTCGCCGGGTTCATGTTCTATTCGACCAGCGAGATCTACGGTGACCCGACGCCCGACCAGATTCCGACGCCGGAGGACTACCGGGGCAATGTGTCCTGTACGGGTCCGCGCGCCTGTTATGACGAATCCAAACGCTATGGTGAAACGCTTTGCGTCAACTACGCCAAGCAATATGAATTACCCATCCGAATCACGCGTCCGTTCAACAACTATGGCCCCGGACTCAAGATCACCGACAAACGGGTTATCCCGGATTTTGCCCGCGACATTCTGAGCGGAAGGGATATCGTGATGCTGTCCGATGGCAAACCGACACGGACCTTCTGTTACGTGGCAGATGCGATTGTCGGACACTACAAGGTGCTGGTCCGCGGGCGCGATGGCGAGTCCTACAACATCGGCATCGACAAGCCGGAAATCTCGATGGCGGAACTGGCGGAAATGACCGTCAAAGAGGCGCGGGAGCTTTTTGGCTACGACGGTGAAGTCGTATTCGAGACCAGCGATGATGCGGACTACCTCGTCGATAACCCGAATCGCCGTTGCCCGGTCATCGATAAAGCGCGCGATCATCTCGACTACGATCCGCAGATCACGGTTACGGACGGATTGCGACGCTCACTGATCTGGTACAAAGACAACCAGCATCCGGAAGAAGGCTAGTGAGAATATCGGTCGTAGGGACGGGCTATGTGGGTCTGGTGGGTGCCGTCGGATTTGCGGAAAACGGTCACGAGGTGGTCTGTGTCGATATAGACGCGGCCAAAGTCGATGCGATTAATGCCGGCCAGTCGCCGATTCACGAGGAAGGCCTCGACGACCTGCTTCGGTCCAATATCGGTGCAAACCTCCGGGCCAGCACGGACCTTGAGGATGCTGTCCTGAATTCCGAACTGTCCCTAATCGCGGTCGGCACGCCGTTTGACGGCGACAAGATAGACCTGTCCTATATCAGAGAGGTATCCCGGCAAATTGGCGAAGTCCTGGCGGACAAAGATGACTATCACGTTGTCGTCGTCAAAAGCACCGTCGTCCCCGGCACGACTGACGATGTCGTTCTGCCTATCCTCGAGGAGGCCTCCGGAAAGTAGGCCGGCCAGGACTTTGGTGTCGGCATGAACCCGGAATTCCTGCGTGAAGGCGTCGCCGTCGATGACTTCATGAATCCGGACCGAATTGTGCTGGGAGGTATCGATGACCGAACCCGGGACGTTCTCGCCAGGGCCTACACGTCTTTCAAAGACGCCGAGTTTGTTCGCACGAGCAACAAGACGGCCGAACTGATCAAATACACCGCTAATTCTCTCCTCGCAACGATGATTTCCTTTTCGAATGAAATCGCCAACCTGTGCACCGCGGTCGGCGAAGTCGACGTTGTCGACGTGATGCGTGGTGTGCACCTCGACAAACGACTGACGCCACTGAATGGAGAGGGGCATCGGGTCTGGCCCGGGTTCGTCAGCTACCTGGAGTCCGGCTGCGGTTTTGGCGGCAGTTGTTTTCCCAAGGATGTGAAAGCACTGATATCGCACGGTGAATCGCTGGGAGAACCGATGTCACTCCTCAAGTCCGTCATCGATATCAACGATTCCCAGCCAGGCAAGGTTGTCGAGTTGCTCGACAAACATTTTCCAAGCCTGGATGGCGTACGCATCGCCGTCCTGGGGCTGGC
>CAZVWF010000142.1:0-4339 GCA_964630795.1 uncultured Woeseia sp.
CGGGAAGCGGATCGATCAGACGGTACCAATGAAACAAGCGCGATTGGTCGAGGCAGCCTGGCCTATGACTGGCACTGGTCGGAGACATCCGGTTTCGACCAGGGCCTCATCGTGGAGTCGGGTAACGGCAACACCTATATCGAATCCGTGAGTGCCATTCGTGCAAGGCTCTTTGGCGAATTCAATCTCGTCCTGTCATACACGATCAAGCAGAACTCCGACGTGCCTGTCGGTGCAGAAAGGACAGATACGCAGACCGCGATTTCGATCGAATATGCGTTCTAGCAGGCGCCGGCCCCGGCCAGCGATCACCACCTTGACGGGTGTTTCAGTAGGCGACCGCGCCGCCGTCCTCGGCGCGCGGATCCGCCGCACCGGTCAGGAGACCGGTCTCTGGGTCACGGTGAATCGCCATTGCGGAACCGATTCCGCTTGACTCACGAATGACGTGCCCGCGTTGCTCATAAAGGCGTAGCGTGTCGGCGGAAAAGTATCCGGCCTCGATGCGGGTGCTGTTCGGCAGCCACTGGTGATGAATACGCGGTGCGCTTATGGCGCGTGCGATATTCATGTCGAAGTCGATGACATTGAGAATGGTCTGCATGGTTGTGTTGATGATCGTCCGGCCACCCGGCGTTCCCGTCGCAAACACGGGCACACCGTCTTTGGCAACGATGGTCGGTGACATGCTGGACAACATGCGTTTTTCCGGCTGGATCTGATTGGGCAGCGTGCCAATCGTACCGCGTTCGTTGGTCACGCCCGGCTGGGCATTGAAGTCGCCCATTTCATTGTTCAGCAGGAAGCCTGCCCCGTCGACGACGATCTTGCTGCCGTAGCCGTGTTCGAGCGTATAGGTCAGAGACACCATGTTGCCGTCCTTGTCGACCACGGAGAAGTGCGTGGTTTCCTCGCTCTCGTAGGCTTGCGCAAACTTTGCCGGGTCACTTTCCGAGGCGGTATGCATCATGATCGTCTGCCTTTGTTTTTCCGCGTGCGCTTTGGATGTCAGCACGTCGACAGGCATGTCTTCATTGAAGTCCGGGTCGCCGAGGAAATTCGCCCGGTCAGCGTAAGCGCGGCGCATGGACTCTGTCAGCAAGTGCAGGTAAAGCGCCGAGTTGTGGCCGATCTCCCTTAAGTCGAATCCTTCGAGGATGTTCAGTATCTGTACGATGACCGTGCCGCCCGAGCTCGGCGGCGGCATACTGATAATCTCGTAGCCACGGTAGGTGCCACGAATTGGCTCACGCTCAACCGCCTCGTATTTCTCGAGATCTTCCAGCGTAATGATGCCATCGTTCGCGGCCATGTAGTCTGCAATCAGGCGGGCCGTTTCGCCCTTGTAGAAGCCGTCTCTGCCATTGTCGCGAATTCTCTCGAGGGTCGCGGCCAGGTCTGGCTGTTTCCAGGTGTCCCCTGGCATATAAAAGCTGCCGTCCTCCTTAAGAAAAATCCTGGCTGAGCTTGGGTATCGCTCCCAGTAGGTGTTCAGGCGCTTGAAGGAATCATGCAGATACCAGCTGATAGGCATGCCGTCACGAGCTAGGTCAATGGCCGGCTGTACGAGGTCTGCCCACGGCATCGAGCCGAAGCGCTGGTGCGCAAGCTCAAGCCCGGCCACGGTACCGGGTACGCCAACGGCCAGGATGCCATCGTGGTTGGAGTTGTCCCGAACCGTGCCGTCTTCGTTCAGGTACATGGTTTTCGTCGACGCGAGCGGCGCCTTTTCGCGGAAGTCGAAGGCCGTCGCTTCACCGTCGGCGCCGTGATAAACGAGGAATCCACCACCGCCGATATTGCCCGCCGTCGGCCAGGTAACTGCCATGGTCAGCGCTGTCGCGATCGCGGCATCGACCGCATTGCCGCCATTGCGCAGTACTTCGACGCCAACCTCGGAGGCGATGCGCGATGCGGAGGTCACTATGCCGTTCATGCCGCGGACAGGGTGTCTGCTGGTGAAGGCCTGGCTCGTAATCGAGCCAATGAGGAAAAGGGTTGTTAGTGCGGCAACGAGGAAATTGCGGAGGCGGATCTGATTCACTCTGTATGACTCCTGGCAACGGGATTGGGCGAATTCGGACCGCGGATTCTACCCCAGAAGGGAATCCGATTTAATCAATACAATCGGATCGATCACCGAGTTCATCCGCGTACCTTCATCGGCTGTGAAAGACAGTGTGTCCCGGTTGGGGCCCGGGGAACGTCGACAGTCCGTTTTCCAGCCCGGTCGACGATATGGCCTGCCAGCGCATGGCCGAACACGATCAGGAGGACAAATGCGGTAATGCGGTGGATTCGGGCCTTACGGCCTGCGCCTTATTGATAGTGTGGTGAAAGTGTATAGTTTTGACACTCGACTACCGATGATGCGACCTGAACCCGATCCCATGTCTGAATTGCCAACGCCACCGACTTCTGAACACTGGATCGACCGGGTCGAGCTGGCAGTCGCGGCCGTTCTGCAATTGGGGGTTCTCATTATCGTTGTCGCTTCGGTCACACAGGGGCGATGGCTTGAGGCATTCAACGGGACGATCGTACTGGTTCTGACTTTCGCGCCGGCGCTGCTCGAGCACAAGTTAAGGGTGCCTTTGCCCGTCGAACTGACGCTGGTTACCTGCCTTTTCCTGTTTGCGAGCTTCGTGCTCGGTGAAGTCAGTGACTTCTACGAGAAGATCTGGTGGTGGGATCTCGCCCTGCACGGATTGTCCGCGCTGACGGTTGGCCTGATCGGCTTCCTGGGCATCTATGTCTTTTATATGACTCGCCGTATCCGGGTCGCCGCCGGCTGGATCGCGACCATTACATTTGCCCTGGCCGTTTCGGTCGGCACGGTATGGGAGATCTTCGAATTCCTCATGGACTGGTACTTTGGCTTCAATATGCAGAAGTCCGGCCTGGTCGACACAATGACTGATCTGCTGATCAATGCCCTCGGTGCCGCAATCGCGGCAACAATCGGATATTTTTATGTGTATAAAGAAGACAGCCTGCTGGTACGCAGGTTGATCCGTGTGATTGCGCGACATAAGAACGAATAACGAAAACGGGGGCTTCATGGGGACAGGTAAGAAATTCTGCCCGGTGGGCTATTCGCAGGTGCGCCGATGAGCAGCGGTGCCAGTTCGCGGACGCCTGTCGATCCCGCCGAGGCCGTCAGTGGCTTTCAGATCGGTGTGGTACTGATTGGCATATCGATCACATTGCCGCTGATGTACAGTGCCGGCGAACTCGCCCAGGGTATCGGCCTGAGGCGCGGCATCATTGCCGGCCTGGTGGGCGCATTGATCCTGAGCCTGATGTCGATTCCCGCGGCCATTGTCGGTGTACGCACCCGGCTATCGAGTTACATGATCATCGAACACACGTTCGGTTATGCCGGCGCCAAGTTCGTAAACTTCTGGTTTGGTGTGTTTCTGCTCGGCTGGTACGCGGTGACCGCAGAACTATTCGGACGCACCTTGTTCCTCGCGGCGGGTGAACTGACGACGCTCGCCATGCCCGAGTGGGCATTTACCGTCATGAGCAGCGCGATTGTGACGGTTACGACGATCTATGGTTTCAAAGCGATTGATCGCCTGGCCCTGGTTGCCGTTCCTTTCCTGCTGCTCGCGCTGATCGTGGTTGTCATCCTGTCGTTACAGCGATCAGGCTTCGCTGATCTGTTGCAACTCGACAACGCAGGAAGCATCAATATGCCGACGGCGATTTCCGCAGTGATCGGGGCCGCCATCGTCGGTGTAGTGCTGACACCCGACCTGACGCGTTATGCGCGCAATGTCCGTGACTGCATTACCGCATCTTTTCTGGGCCAGGGTGTCGGCATGTCGGTCGTTTATGTCTGCGGCATGATTCCGGTACTGGTCTGGGGCGAACTCGAACCCATGTCCTACATGTTCCTCATGGGCTTTGGCGTCATCGCACTACTCGTCCTGGTATTCGCTACATGGACAACCAATGTAATTAATCTGTACTCGGCTGCGCTGGCAGCACGTGCATCGATACCTGCTGGCCGCTATCGCGGCGTCGTTGTGATCACTGGCATCGTGGGGACCGTCGCCGCACTTGCCGGTATAGCCGACAACCTGATCGATTTCCTTGTCGTCATGGGATTGCTGGTGCCACCAATAGCCGGTGTCTACCTCGCTGATTTCTTTTACTTCAAGCGAACCGACTTTTCGACTGAGCGACTGGCGGGTCGTCCTGCCATCCGCGTTAACGCTGTCGCCATCGGCCTCGGTACAGGTGTCCTCTCCACCTGGATGTTCTATACCGAGCGCTCCCTGACGTCGCTCGGCGCGCTCGACTCTCTTTTAATTTCTATCGTCGCGTACAT
>CAZVWF010000143.1:0-4323 GCA_964630795.1 uncultured Woeseia sp.
CAATGCCGCCGTTCCAGGGAACGCAGGTTGCGCCTTTGCGCCCGGCGTGCCCGATCTGCGCGCAGATCTTCGCTTTGCTATTGGCATGCACGAAGTCGACGATGTGACGCCATTTCCCGACCTGCTCTTCACTCCATATCCCGGCACAGCCCGGCGTGATGCGCGCCTCCGGCGAGGTGCTAATCATCTCCGTATTGATCAGCCCGGCACCGCCAACGGCACGCTCCCCGTAGTGCATCAAGTGCCAGTCGGTCGGATTTCCGTCCTCCGCACAGTACTGGCACATCGCAGAGAGTTGAAACCGGTTCTCGATTCGCATATTGCCGATGCGAAATGGCTGGAACACCGGGACGACGGGATTTTCAGTATCGATATCGTCGAAGCCCGTTGTCTTTCTTGCGTAGGTGGCAAACCAGCGGTCCACGCCCTCGATGTAGGCGGGGTCGCGCAGTTGCAGGTTCTCATAGGTGACACGCTTGGCGCGACACATCATATTGAACGTGAATTGCTCGGGCTCCTGCACAGCCGCATAACGATCGATATGTTCGAACCAACTCAGGGAGACGACAGCCGTGCGTTGCAAACGATCCGCCTCGTCCTTGCGGATTGACTGATACATTTCCAGCGCCTTGTCGACATCGTCGCCACACTCGGTGAAGTAACCGGCGAGCGCGATGGCATCCTCCATCGCCAGCTTGGTGCCCGAACCAATGCTGAAGTGCGCACTGCGAACCGCGTCGCCCATCAATACAAAGTTCTTGTGATAGAGCCGTTCGTTGCGGACGACTGGGAAAGTGCGCCAGACGGAGCGATTGCTAATCAGCGGATGGCCGTCAAGGTCCTCGGCGAATACTTTCTCGCAATAGGCCCGGGTCTCTTCCTCACTCGCCTCGTCCATCCCGGCTGACTGCCAGGTTGCCTCACTGGTTTCGACAATCCAGGTCGTCGTGCCCTCCTCGTAGCGGTAGGCGTGCGCCCACCACCAGCCGTGCTCGTTCTTCCTGAAGATGAATTCAAAATCGCTGAGCGGCTTTGACGTCGCCAGCCAGCAAAACTTGTTGGCGCGCCAGTCCATCGTCGTGCCGAATTCACTTGCGTACTTTTCGCGGATGATGGATGTGATGCCATCGCCCGCGACAACGAGGTCATATTGGTCGGCCTCAAGCTGATCGAGGTCGGTAATGTCGGTGCCGAACCGGATATTAACGCCCAGTTCGTCGCAGCGATCATGGAAAATATTCAGCAACTTCAGTCGCGACATGCCGCAAAAACCATGCCCCTGTGAGTTAATGGTCTTGCCGTGAATCGTCGTGTCGATGCCGCCCCAATAGGCAAATTGCTCGACGATCCGCTGGTAGCTCGCCGCATCGGCCTCCATGAAACCTTTCAGCGTTTCATCTGAAAAGACGACGCCGAAACCCCAGGTGGAATCTCGATCGCCACGCTCGATGACCGTGATGTCATGCGCGGGATTGGCCTTTTTCATCAGGATCGAGAAATACAACGACGCGGGACCGCCGCCGAGGCAACAGATTTTAAGGCTCTTTCCCATAGACTATAACGCCAGTGAACCCAGGCTCGCACCACCACACACGTACAGGCACTGCCCGGTGATAAAGCCATTCTCCGGCGTGGCCAGGAACATGACGGCCCGTGCAACGTCATCCGGTCGGCCGAGCCGTTTGACGGGCAAACTCGCAGCAATCTGGTCTGCCTTGTCACTGTCTTCGGGTACGACGTCTGTAAACATGTCGGTAACGATCGGGCCCGGCGCTATGGCATTAACCGTAATGCCGTGTTGCCCGAGCTCCATCGCCCAGGTTCGTACCATTCCGACCTGGGCCGCCTTCGTGGCCGAGTAGGCGGTTCGTGTTTCCAGGCCCAGCATCGCGCGCGATCCGATAACGATGACACGTCCGAACTGCTGTTGCTTCATCGCATCGAGCACAGCCTGTGTCAGTGTGACCGCAGCGGCGAGGTGCAAATTGGACAGGTAACCGAGATCTTCCAGGTCGACGTCTTCCACCAGCGCCGGGCGAATAACGCCAGCATTGTGGACAAGCGTCGTGATGGTGTGGTCAGCAACGATCTCGTTAATCGCTTCACGGGTTGCCTCGATATCCGCGAGATCGACCGGCCGATCGATCAGCCGCTCGTGCGGCGTTGCAGACGCCCGCCGCGACAGGTTGATGACCGTATAGCCTGCCTCCAGCAGGTGCTGGCAGATGCTATGCCCGATACCGGCACTGCCGCCGGTGACCAACGCGGTCTGGTTACGACTCACTGCTTCTCCACCATTGCTGCCTGTACCCGTTTCGTCACTCATGCAGCGCTCCTGTCGACAAGAGCGAGCACTCGCAGCGGACTGCCGGATCCGTTCTTGATTTTCAAAGGCGGGCAAACAAGGATTGCCCCGGTTGCCGGTAGCAAATCAAGATTGGCCAGGCACTGCAATCCGTATTTATTCGCACCATGCAACAGGTAGTGCGCCGGGTATGGGGGTGACAGGTGCGTCGCCTGTCCCGCATCCGTGCCGACAGTCTCGGTACCGAAACCTATGATGTTGCGCTGCTCGACCAGGTATTCGATTGCCTCACCGGTCGGCCCGGGCGTATGGGCACCGTCCTCCCGCATGTTCAGGTATTCCGCGCCGCTTCGCTTCGACCAGTCTGTCCGCATGAGCACCCAGGCACCTTCCGGGATATCGCCGTGGTCTTTCTCCCAGGCCTGGATGAATTCCGGGGTAAGCAGGAAGTCCTCATCGTCGCCGGCTTCCTTCGAGCAATCGATGACACAGACCGGTCGGACGAACGCGTCGGCCGGAATGCTGTCGACGGCGGCGTCCGGCAGGTCTTTGCCGGAGATCCAGTGCACGGGCGCATCGAAATGCGTCCCGGTATGCTCGCTGCAGGTGAAATTGCGCCAGTACCAGGCCGGGCCGCGTTCGTCGTAGCGGGAGACTTCCTCGACTCGAAAGCGCGCGCACTGCCCAAATTCCGGTGGCAACACGATCACGGGGAAATCCGGATCCAGGGTGTGTGTCAGGTCGACAGTCTCAATGTGCCCGGACGACAAGGCACCGGCGAATGCCTGCAAAGCACTTTCACTCATATCGCGGCACTCCCCATCGGTAACTGCGTCAATTCACGTTCAAGCACAAAAGGGTCTTCCTTGTAGCGGCGCACAACGTCTTCCGCGACCGGCCCCAGCGTGACGTTCTCGATTCCCTGCTGAAGCGCATGTATCACGGTGTCGGCGAGCCTCTGTGGCGTCACTTTCGGTGGCGGCAACGGCTGGCGCCAGGATTCTTCAAGCGGCCCGAACAGGACGTTGATAACCTTGACGCCACTCCCGGCAAAATCCGCCCGCAATCCTTGCGTCAGCGACAACGCGGCTGCCTGGCTGGCCGATGTCGTGCCGTAGACAGGCCAGTTCGAGAGGGCATAAACAGACAGGAGATTGACCCACGCGCATGCGGAGTTGTCGCCATCGGCGCCGCGACCCTTCATGCCGGGCCCGAAAGCCTGGATAAGGCGCATCAGGCCGAAATAGTTGGTTTCCATCTCGTCACGCGCCAGGGTCACGCCATGGCGTTGCATCGCCGACCCCGGACGGATGTACTCGGCCGTATTGATCAGGATATCGGCCTTGTCACCCATCTCCGCCGCGAGCTCGTTGACGGAAATCGTATCGGTGACATCGAGCGGCATAATTTCAACACCGGGGATCGCGGCAAGCTCGTCGCTGCCTTTAAACGGTCGCCATTCCTCGGCGATGCCCACGAAAATACGGGTGGCACCGGCATCAGCGAGCGCTTTCACCATGCGTTGTCCAAGCTCCGTCCGACCATCAGTAATCAGGGCGCGACGGTATTTCGGATCGCAGGTCAGCGCACGCAACTGTCGATCGTCAGTCATATTAGGTGTCTCCTTGTCCGGCAGCGCCATAAGAACGCCCTGGCCGGATTTATCGGTGCGAGCAATCATTTTCACCCGCGCAAATTCTTCAATATCGCCGTGTATGTGGGCAAGAACGGTCGGTCCGGCATCGAGTTTGACGGTGCCGATGCGCCACGGCATCCGTTCACGAAAATAGGTATTCACGCTGGTCCTCAATGTCGTTTCACTGACGAGCTGGCCGCCGTCATCGACATCCCGCCAGTGAATCTCCATGGACCAGCACTTCGGGCAGACCTCTCGGGCCGGGTAGGTAACGTGACCGCAGTCGTCACAAACCTGCAGCGCGAATCGTCCTTCTGCCGCAGCGGCCGTAAACGCGATGGCCTTGCGGCTGCGCGCATAGGGCGGCAGCGTCGGCGAATCA
>CAZVWF010000144.1:0-4313 GCA_964630795.1 uncultured Woeseia sp.
GACCGCATCGGTGCCGAAGTTTACCGTGATCATCGGCGGTTCCTTCGGTGCCGGTAATTACGCGATGTGTGGTCGGGCCTATGAACCCCGCATGATGTGGATGTGGCCGAATGCCCGGATATCAGTGATGGGAGGTGAACAGGCGTCGCTGGTATTGTCGACCGTCAAGGCTGACGGTATGGCGCTGCGAGGTGAGACGTGGGACAAAAAGGAACGCCTGAACTACGAACGCCGAATCAAGCGCCAGTACGAGAAACAAGGGCATCCGTATTACGCCAGCGCACGTCTCTGGGACGACGGCGTCATCGATCCGGTTGATACGCGCAGAGTCCTGGGCCAGGCGATCTCCGCGTCGCTCAACAAACCTCGTGACAAGGAATCGCACTACGGCATTTTTCGGATGTAGCGTGATGCTGCTTCCTATGACGGCCCGTGTTCGTCACGCTATGATCCGGCCATGAGCGAACGCCAGGAACAATTTTCAGGAACGCGGGACGTACTCGACGCTCACGCCTTTCAGCCAGGGCCGCTGGAAGCGTACATGTGTTCCCACGTCGAGGGTTTTGAGGGACCGTTGACAGTCCGCCAGTTCAAGGGCGGGCAATCCAATCCGACCTACCTCCTCGAATCTCCGTCAGGCCAGTACGTCATGCGGCGAAAGCCGCCCGGCCAGCTCCTAAAATCGGCACATGCCGTGGACCGCGAATTTCAGGTCATCAGCGCCTTGTACGCTGCAGGCTTTCCCGTGCCCCGGCCCTACGTATTGTGTGAAGACGACGCCGTCGTCGGAACGATGTTCTACATCATGGATTTTGTCGACGGCAGAATTTTCTGGGATCTCGATCTCCCCGGCTGCGATCCGGATGAGCGTGCTGCGATCTATGACAATGCCAACCAGGTAGTCGCGGACCTGCACAACTTCGACGTCGAAAAGATCGGTCTTACCGACTTCGGCAAGCCCGGCAACTACTTTGCACGACAGATTTCGAGGTGGTCGAAGCAATACGTGGCGTCTGAGACGCAGGAAATATTGCCGATGAATCAGCTTATCGAGTGGCTGCCCGGGAATATCCCGCTCGATGAGTCGATTTCAGTCGTGCATGGCGATTACCGCCTCGACAACATTGTCTTTCATCCGACGGAGCCAAGGGTGATCGGCGTACTGGACTGGGAATTGTCGACGATCGGTCACCCACTCGGTGACTTCACCTATCACCTGATGGCCTGGCAAATGCCGGAAGTCGGCATTGGCAGCTCCGGCCTTGCCGGAAAAGACCTCGATACGCTCGGTATTCCGTCCGGGCAAGCGTATGTCGAGGCTTACTGCAACCGAACCGGGCGTGACCGGATCGATAACATGGACTTCTACATGGCCTACAACTTTTTCCGGATTGCGGCGATTCTGCAGGGTATTGCGGGGAGGGTGCGGGATGGCACTGCCGCGAGTGTACACGCTGAGCGCGCGGGACAGGCCGTTAAGCCGCTGGCCGATATCGGCTGGCGCTTCGCAGAGCGTTCAGGCTAGTTTTCCGGGAACAGCGACTTTGCCATCATGGTGGCGGCTTCGCGCTGGTCGTAGTAGCCGGCGATCTGGCCAAGAAAACGGTAGTGCATCTTTTCGTAGAATCGTCTGGCGGGTGCATTCGAGGCCCGGACCTCCAGTCGAATGGACCGGATGCCTGCCGTACGGCTGGATTTCTCCAGCCATTCAAGCATTGCATGGCCGATTCCGGACTGACGTGCCCCGGGCTGGACTGCGAGGAGCAGAAGGTGGGCATCCGCTTCCCGGAATTTCATGATGGCGAATCCCTCGACGACGCCGTCGATACTTGCGACCAGCACTGTGGTCTCGCGGTCACGAATACAGTCACGAATTCGCGCAGGCGTCCAGCGCCAGCGCAGGCCGTACTCCACCTGCAGGCGTGAGATGGCCGCGAGCGCTTTTGCTTCGGACCGATGCGCGGCACGCAAGACCAGCGATTCGTTAATGTTCATCGGTATGCGATCGTATGATAACTTGCCGGTTTCATGCCAATTGACCACCAATCATTGATCACCGCCGAGGTGACGGACGTACCGTTCTCGTATACCGAGCAGGATGTGATCCTGTATGCCCTGGGCACAGGCTGTGGCAGTGACCCGACGGATCCTGCGCAACTGGCCTATGTGTCCGAGCATGCCGGTCTCCGGGCCCTGCCGACATTTGCTGGTATGTTTGTTCCGGATAACATTGTTGTCGACGCTGGTATTGACCTGACCAACATGCTGCATCGATCGGAAGTGTTGCAACTTTTCCGGCCTTTGCCAGCCGCTGCCGATCTTCTCGCCAATCAACGTGTCATCGCATTATCCGATCGTGGCGAACGACGTGGTGCCGACTTCGAACTGGAGACAGAGTTGCGGCTCGCAAAGGACGATACCGTGGTCTGCATGATTCGTACCCGTATCATCGCGAGAAATGACGGTGGCTTCGGTGGGCGCACGGCTGCTGCACGTGAGCGACATCGAATACCCGACAGGGAGCCGGACCTGGTTTGCGATTTGCCGACACGCCCCGACCAGGCACTGTTGTTTCGACTGTCCGGCGACTTCAACCCCCTGCACGCAGATCCGGCCACCGCCCGGCAGGCAGGATTCGAACGTCCCATCCTCCACGGTCGGTGCACGTTCGGTATTGCTTGTCACGCGGTATTGAAGACGGTTTGTGACTATGACTTCACACTGATCCGGGAGATTGCCGGTCGATTCAGTTCACCCGTGTACCCGGGTGACGTCATCACAACTGAAATGTGGCAGGAAGGCAATGTTGTATCGTTTCGCTGCAGGGTGCTGTCGCGAGACGTGACGGTCATTAACAATGGGCGCTGCACGTTGCAGGCCTGATACGGGAAAGGAATTATGAGCAAACGCGTATTGGTGGATATCGATAGTCATGTTGCGACTGTCACCCTGAATCGCGCCGCGAAGCGAAATGCAGTGGATATCGAGATGTTCGAGGCCATTGCCGGGGTTGCCGATCAACTCGCAAACAACACGAGCGTGCGGGCTGTGGTCCTGTCAGGGGATGGCGAGGACTTCTGCGCCGGAATCGATATCTCTGTTTTTGGTGGTGACGGTATCGGTGCGGGGACCGCTGACCTGATGAAGCCGCGAACCAAATCGGGCGCCAACTTTTTCCAGAATGCGGCGAAGTGCTGGCGTGACTTGCCGGTACCGGTGAATGCGGCATTACACGGTTCCGTATTCGGCGCCGGATTCCAGATATCGATGGGCGCAGACCTCCGTATGGCAGCCGTCGATACGCGAATGTCGATCATGGAGATCAAATGGGGAATCATTCCCGATATGTCCCTCACGGCAACCCTGCCCGGCGTGGTCGCCGAGGACCGTGTACGTGAACTCGCTTATACAGGCCGGATCGTTGACGCGGAGGAAGCTGCGCGCATCGGTCTCATTACGTCGGTGGTGGATGACCCGCTGGACTCTGCAACCGCGATCGCACGCGACATTGCGGGTAAATCACCGGATGCCATACGCGCGATCAAGCAGCTTATCGGTGAAACCTGGCATCCTGGCAGTGCGGCAACGCTTGGACGCGAGGCCGGGCTACAACTCGCTGTCATGGCCGGCGACAACCAGCGTGAAGCCGCTGCGGCGAATATCGAAAAACGAGCGCCACGGTTCAGGGACCCCGAGCCCTGAAGTGTGATTACACCCCTGTTGGTGGATCCTGTCGGATGCTACGGCAGTCAAAATTAACAAGCATGGCAGCTGTCTGCCATTGCGGAACTTCAGATTTTAACAACCAGGTTGGCGTTCATTCCGGGACGAGTTGGCGGCAATGGATAATCGCTAACGGCGACTTACTTCGCAGGGGCCAGCCCGCGCGTCAGGATGGACGGAAAGGCTTCACAAATTTCGCGTCCCATGGACGCTTTGCCGTGATACCACTTCGGTATCCAGTTGATTGACCCCATGATGGCATTACCAGTCATGCGAACATCGCAGGGCGTGATGCTGCCGTCTTCGATGCCGCGCCGCAGAATGTCTTCGAAGGCGGCGCTGTGGCGTCTCGACACATCGAGGATCTCGTTACGATGTTTGTGTCTTAGCGATGGAATCTCACTCATGATGGCGACCGGGCCGTCTTCACCGACCATGCCTTCGACGTGATACCGGATGTAGAGATACGCCTGCTCGAGTCCATTGGCGCCTTCGGCGACACCCCGTTCCATTGCGTCCCGGCCAAGCTCGGCCGCCCGTAGATAGCACTGGTAGACGAGTTCTTCCTTGTTCTTCACGTAGTAATAAAG
>CAZVWF010000145.1:0-4291 GCA_964630795.1 uncultured Woeseia sp.
GCCTGCCTGGTCGCCGATGCACTGGGGATGCGGCGGATCTTCCTGCATCCGTTAGCGGGCGTATTGTCCGCATACGGTATGGGCCTCGCCGAAGTCCGGGAGATACGAGAACTACAGCTCGGCTTCACTTTCGATGTTGACACCGTGGAGGAAACGCTGGCTAGCCATCAGCAGCCGCTTGCAGCGATTGTCGCGGACAAAGTTCGTCATCAGGGCGTACCGGATGCGCGCATCAGGATCGATGGCAAAGCTCATGTGCGATACGAAGGCACGGATGCAAGTCTGCTTATCGATATCGGTCCAGGTCAGCAAATGCTGGCCGAGTTCGAGGCCAGGCATCGCCAGCGTTTCGGATTCATTGCGGAAAGTCGTGGGCTGATTGTCGAGGCAATGTCTGTTGAAGCGATCGGGGCACCGGACATCGAGATCGATCCGTCAACAAGTGCGACAAATCTTGATGAGCACTTAGCGGCACTGGACACGGTCACTGCCCGATTTGATGGTCAGTGGCAGGACGTATCGCTCTTTGACAGGGCTACACTATTTCCCGGCAAGCCCGTTACGGGCCCGGCGATCATTATCGAGCCCACCGCGACAACGATTGTGGATCGTGGCTGGCGAGGTGCCCTCAACGACCGCGGACACCTGGTCCTCGAACGTTACATTGAACGGGAAAAAGAAGAAGCGATCGGCACGAGCGTTGATCCGGTGATGCTCGAAGTTTTCAACAACCTGTTCATGTCGATTGCGGAACAGATGGGTGCGACGCTGCAAAATACGGCCTACTCCGTGAACATCAAGGAACGCCTGGACTTTTCCTGCGCGCTGTTCAATGCCGAGGGTGACCTGATTGCCAATGCCCCGCATATCCCTGTGCACCTCGGTTCAATGGGCGAAACGGTCAAGACGATTATCGCCGCAAACCCCGGGACGATTGAGGCAAGTAATGTCTATGTCCTGAACGCGCCCTATCACGGGGGTACACACCTGCCTGACGTAACCGTCGTCACACCGGTATTCGATGAGGACAAAGAAGACATCCTGTTCTTCGTTGCGTCGCGTGGTCATCACGCTGATATTGGTGGTCGTACGCCGGGCTCGGCGCCGCCCGACAGTACGCACATTGATGAGGAAGGCGTACTCATCGATAACTTCCTGATCGTCGAGCGTGGCCGGTTCCGGGAGAAGGCATTGCGCGAGTTGCTTGGCTCGGGGCAATACCCTTGTCGGAATATCGAGCAGAACGTTGCCGACCTTTCTGCACAGATCGCGGCAAACGAAACCGGCGTTACAGAGCTTGGGAAGATGGTGTCTCACTACGGGCTGGATGTCGTGAGCGCCTACATGGGCCACGTACAGGATAATGCTGAAGAGTCCGTGCGCCGGGTAATCGACGTGCTCAGAGATAGCGAGTTCGAATACCCGATGGACGATGGCAGCGTTATCAGGATTCGCATCGCGGTAGATAGGAATTCGCGAACGGCGACCATCGATTTCACCGGCACATCGGCACAGCACCCGAAGAACTACAACGCCCCCGCTGCAGTAACGCGAGCGGCCGTTCTGTACGCCTTTCGATGCATGATCGACGATGAGATTCCATTGAACGATGGGTGCATGAAACCGATTCAGCTCGTGTTACCACAGGGATCGATGTTGGACCCCGAATATCCCGCCGCCGTGATGGCCGGCAATGTCGAAGTCTCACAAGCCGTTACCAATGCATTGCTTGGCGCACTCGGTGCAATGTCGGCCTCACAAGGCACGATGAATAACTTCCTCTACGGCAATGACAGGTATCAGAACTACGAAACGATCTGTGGCGGAACCGGCGCCGGCCCCGGGTTCAATGGGACGAGTGCCGTGCAAAGCCACATGACCAATACCCGGATGACAGATCCGGAAGTGCTGGAACTCAGATTCCCTGTACGCAATGAGGCGTTTTCGATTCGGCGTAATTCAGGGGGCGAAGGAGAGTGGCGTGGTGGCGACGGCGCGGTTCGTGAGCTTCGATTCCTGGAACCGATGACGGCAACATTTCTGACATCGCACAGAGTCGTGCCGCCATTTGGTCTCGACGGTGGCGAACCCGGCCATTGCGGCAGAAACAGGGTCGTACGTGCCGACGGTACCGAAGTAATGCTGCAGGGCAATGACGAAGTCGAACTGGAAGCCGGCGACCTCGTAATCGTCGAAACACCGGGTGGTGGTGGATTCGGCGTCAGTAAATCGCCAGCGTAGAACGTCGTATCCACGGTGGCCCGTTACACACGCTGTCAGAGCACGTTGATCGAAAGCCTATCGCAGTTGCTCCCAAAACTGCGCCCTGTGATCGCGGCTGTACCAAGACTCTGATGGAATGCAGCGCTGCTCTTAAGCGTGTGTCGGATTCCGACGAATCTTTTCGGGAACTCTCGCACGAACGACGAGACTTTTCGGTCAAACCGCCGTGGATTTGCGCAAATTTTAGCAGTCTCAGTTGTCGTCGGAATCGCTAGTGAATCAAACTCTCGTAGGGAATCCTCAGGCCTTTGTGCAGCCTCTTGATCATAGGCAAGGTCAGATTCCGTTTCTTGCTCAGCACTTCAGACACGCGCCCACTCGGACCAATAAAGGGTTCCAGATCTTTGCGAGTGAGGTCATTTTGTTCCATGAGAAATTTGATCGCCTCAACTGGATCTGATGCTGGGATAGCGAAGTGTTCCTCTTCATATTTCTCAACAAGGAGCATCAAAACATCCAGTTCGTCTCCCTTTGGCGTACCGGACTTTGCACCCCATAGCTCCTCGATGCGCTCCAGCGCACGATTCAATTCACGGTCATTCCTGATCGGTTTCAATTTCATCACTAGTCTCAAATGTTCTCGATATCTTCAATCTCGTCATACTGCTTATGCGTTCCTACGAAGCGAATCAACAATCCATGTCGAGCGTAGTCTGTCAGCACTACAATTCGGTACTTGTTACCGCAAATATTAAAGACGACTCGGTTGTTCTTCAGAATGCTGGCGTTGCGCAGATCGGCCTTTAGCTGGTGAGGTGATCTCCATTCCGCCGATGCGCAGAAGTTGTACCACTCCGTCATCTGTTTCTTTGCATCCCTGTACTTCGGACTACTTTCCCAAAACCTCCTTAATCTGGACTTTGCTATTACCCGCATCGATGCACATTAGCATTCTCCCATGGTGGGAGCAAGGAAGATTCTCCCAAAATGGGAGTTAGTTGCCAGCGAAAAAGACAAATCTAATCATCTGGGGGCAACTCGGTTTTCGCTCCGGAGAGTTGCCCCCAAAGTTGCCCCCAGGCGGTCTTCGCTACACAGAAAAAAGCCTTGTTAATCTATTGATTAACAAGGCTTTTTATGAGTTTTGGTGGTGATGGGTGGAATGGGCCTCGCTTGAGTTTAGCAGCCCACCGGCTGCTTACGGCCAACAGCAGACAGTTATTTAGTCACCGATTAGCGTCAAACGCGAGATGTCGCGACGCTTATACGCGTCAGTGCTTCTTCCAATACCTCTCTCGCACACGCAATATTGAGGCGAACAAAACCCGCTCCTTCAGCGCCGTATATTATCCCTTGTGTGGGATACACTTTAGCCTTATCGACAAACAGACTTCTCAATTCGTCTTCATCTAATCCCAACTTACGACAGTCGATCCAAACCAAGTAAAGCCCTTCCGATTTGTGTAGACGCAAACTGGGTATGTGTTCATCTATATAAGATTCTGTGTAAAGGTAATTGGTTTCCAGGTATGACTTGAGCTGGTTCAACCAAGGTTCACCCTTCTCATATGCAGTTTGGAGTGCCAATGTTCCAAAAACGTTGACACTAAAAAGTTGCTCAAAGTTTCTCAATACGATATTGACCCCATCTCGCAATTCTGGATTCGGGATAATTGTCGTGGCAGTTTTCAAGCCTGGAAGGTTGAATGACTTGCTCGGGCTATTGCATACAATCAAGCGATCAAGAAATCGATCTTCAACGACGCCAAACGTTGTAAATTTTGCCCATGAATAAACCAGGTCACAGTGAATTTCGTCACTGACAATGATCAGATCGTGCGCTTCGCAAATCTCCCCTAGGCGCGCCAGTTCTTTTTGCGACCATACCCTGCCAACAGGATTATGCGGACTGCAAAGTATTATCATCTTTGTCCTGGAATCGGCAGCCTTGGCCTCCAAATCGTCAAAGTCCATGACATATTCATCATTCTCTAGCACCAGGGAACTTCGAAGTAACACCCTGTCGTTGTTCTCGACCACCGATGCAAATGGATAAAAGACAGGAGGC
>CAZVWF010000146.1:0-4261 GCA_964630795.1 uncultured Woeseia sp.
GTCAGCCCGTTGGCGATTGTGCAGGAATTACGCCGTTCAACTTCCCGGCGATGGTAACAATGTGGATGTTTCCACTGGCGATCGCCAGCGGCAATACCTTCGTTCTGAAACCATCCGAAAAAGACCCGGGCTGCTCACTCAAATGGGCCGAGTTACTGGCCGAGGCAGGATTGCCGCCGGGCGTCTTTAATGTCGTCCAGGGCGATCACGTTGCCGTCAATACCATCCTCAATGACGATCGCGTTGCTGCGGTCAGTTTCGTGGGCTCGACGCCGGTCGCGGAGCATGTGTACAAAACAGCGTCTGCAAACGGCAAGCGCGTGCAGGCACTGGGTGGCGCCAAGAACCACCTCGTTGTAATGCCCGACGCGGACATGGACCAGGCGGCGGATGCGCTGGTCGGAGCCGGTTATGGCTCGGCGGGTGAGCGTTGTATGGCGATTTCCGCGGTTGTCGCGGTCGGCGACTCTGCGGAACCCCTGCTCGAAAGCCTGTTGCCCAAAATCGATGCCCTCAAGGTTGGCACGGGTATGGATAACGATAACGATATGGGGCCGCTCATTACCGCCGAGCATCGCGACAAAGTGAGGTCTTATATAGACCTCGGTGAAGAAGAGGGTGCGAAAGTTGTCGTCGATGGCCGGACTCACGAAATCACCCAGGCGCCGGGTTACTTCCTCGGACCGACTTTGTTCGATCACGCCCGCGAGGACATGCGGGTCTACAAAGAGGAGATCTTCGGCCCGGTGCTGACGATGGTCAGGGTCGATACCTTCGACGACGCTATCCGGCTCATCAATGAACACGAATACGGCAATGGCACCTCCATCTTTACGCGTGACGGTGACGCAGCAAGGGAGTTTGCCAATCACATCGAAGTCGGCATGGTCGGCGTCAATGTGCCGATTCCGGTGCCGCTGGCCTTCCACAGTTTCGGCGGCTGGAAACGCTCCCTGTTCGGCGACATGTCGATCTACGGTATGGAAGGCGTGCGCTTTTACACCCGCCTGAAAACGGTGACCTCCCGGTGGCCGACGGGCATTCGAAAGGGTGCTGAATTCTCGATGCCGACGATGTAATCACACGGGCGCCGCCGCATGACATACCGGTATAAACGAAAGGAAGTCGGCACTTGGAGATAAAAGGTGAATACCGGATTGATGCCGGCCGGGAGCGCGTTTGGCGGGCGTTGAACGACCCGGAAGTCTTGCAGAAATGCATACCGGGTTGCGAAGCGCTCGAGCAGGTGAGCGACAATGAGTTCAGCGCCATGGTCAAGGCTGCAATCGGCCCGGTGCGCGCTAAATTCAAGACTCGCCTCTCGCTGGAGGACCTGGATCCACCCGCGAGTTACCGCCTCGTCGGCGAAAGCAAGGCCGCTGCCGGCTTTGGCAGCGGTAGCGCTGTGGTTAATCTCGCCGAAGCCGATGGTGGCACACTCCTGACCTACGAGGCGGACTTCAAGGTCGGCGGCAAGCTGGCGCAAGTTGGCTCTCGCCTTGTGCTCGGGGCGACGAAGAAAACGGCAGACGATTTTTTCGGCGCGTTTTCCCGTGAAATCGACCCGGGCGCAGAACGCGTGGCCGATGAACCGGCGCCGGCGGCCGAAGGTAGCAACGCCAGGGCCTGGATGGCGATTGGCGCAGCTGTTGCCGTTTTCCTGATCTGGTGGTTTCTGCTACGCTGATACCTGCCGTTTGAGAGGCGGCAGGCAGCATTAAGAACCCGGTGCCGACCCGTTCGGCCTATAAAAACAGAAAATGCAGGAAGGTCAGATGCCGACGAAAGTCTCCCTTACGCTGAACGGCGAGGCCGTTAGCGCCGAAGTTGATTCGCGCACGCTCCTGGTCGAGCTGATTCGCGAAAATTTTCTCAAAACAGGCACTCATGTGGGTTGCGACACCAGCCAGTGCGGTGCGTGTGTCGTCCATGTTGACGGTCGCTCCGTCAAGAGCTGCACGATGCTTGCGGTGCAGGCGGAGGGCGCGAATGTCGAGACAATCGAAAGTGTTGCCGGAGATGGCGAATTACACCCGATGCAAGCGGCGTTTCGCGAACACCACGGTCTGCAGTGCGGATTCTGTACGCCAGGGATGATCATGAGCGCCTTGGACCTTGTGCGAGTGAACCCGGAGCCGAGCGAGAAAGAGATACGCGAATGGCTGGAAGGCAACCTGTGTCGCTGCACGGGCTACCAGAACATCGTCCGCGCCGTGAAGGCTGGTGCTGAAGCGATGCGAGGTGCGTCATGACCGATCATGGCATAGGCGCATCTGTCCGGCGTAAAGAGGACCATCGGTTCATCACCGGTACCGGGCAATACGTGGATGACATCAATCGTCCGAACCAGCTTTATGCTGCCATTGTGCGTTCGCCGCTGGCTCACGCGCGAATCAGTGGCATCGATGCGTCCGAGGCGCTGGCCGTTGACGGTGTGGTCGCCGTACTGACTGGTGCGGACATGGCGGCGGATGGCATCGGCAGTCTGCCCTGTGGCTGGGGCATCAATAACAAGGATGGCTCGCCGATGGTTGAGCCGGGTCATCCGCCACTGGCTGACGAGATCGTGCATTACGTAGGTGACCAGGTCGCGGTTGTATTGGCTGAGAGTCGCGCACTGGCGAAAGATGCTGCTGAACTGGTCGCTGTCGACTACGAGGAATTACCGGCAGTTGCCAACCTGGAACTGGCCAGTGCGGACGGGGCCCCACTGGTCTGGGACGATGCGGCGGGCAATGTCTGCTTTGACTGGGAGATCGGTGATGCGGCAGCCACTGATGCAGCATTCGAACAGGCGACACGGGTCGCGAGTATTGACGTCGTCAATAACCGCCTGATCGCCAATGCGATGGAACCGCGTTCAGCGATCGGTGAGTACGATACCGGCAAGGACGAACATACGCTATATACGACCAGCCAGAACCCGCACGTCATCCGCTTGCTGATGGGTGCATTCGTCATGGGGATCCCCGAGCACAAGCTGCGGGTGATCGCGCCCGACGTGGGAGGAGGATTCGGCTCGAAGATCTTCCACTACGCCGAGGAAGCCATCATGACCTGGGCGTCGAAGAAGGTGAGTCGGCCGGTCAAGTGGACGGCGGACCGCAGCGAGTCATTTATTAGCGACGCGCACGGCAGGGACCACATCACCCATGCCGAAATGGCGATGGATGATGAGGGGATATTCCTGGGTTTGCGTGTTTCGACACGCGCCAACCTCGGGGCCTACCTGTCGACGTTCGGACCGGCGGTGCCGACCTACCTCTACGCGACATTGCTTGCCGGTACGTACAAGACGCCCGCGATTTATGCGGAAGTCAAAGGTATGTTCACCAATACGGTACCGGTTGATGCCTATCGCGGTGCGGGACGGCCGGAAGCCAGCTACGTGCTGGAGCGACTCGTGGATCGAGCGGCCAAAGTAGCTGGCCTGGACCCGATCGAAATTCGGCGGCGAAACTTCATCAGGCCGGAAGATTTCCCCTATGCAACACCCGTTGCACTCGAATACGACACAGGTGACTACGACACATCGGTGGACCAGGCGATTGAACTTGCGGACTACGAGGGTTTCGAAAGCCGGCGGGCGGAGTCAGCCGCGCGCGGCAAACGTCGCGGTATCGGCGTTGCAACCTATATCGAAGCCTGCGGTATCGCGCCATCCAATGTAGCGGGTGCACTGGGCGCCCGCGCGGGCCTCTACGAAGCCGGCACCGTACGGGTGAATCCGACCGGTTCGGTCACCGTACTGACCGGCTCACACAGCCACGGCCAGGGTCATGAGACGACATTCTCCCAGCTCGTCACCGAGGCGCTGGGTGTGGATTACGATGCCGTCGAAATCGTGCATGGCGATACCGGCAAGGTGCCGTTCGGCATGGGCACTTACGGTTCGCGTTCTGCAGCGGTCGGCGGTGTCGCGCTCGTCAATGCGCTCGAGAAGATCCGGACCAAGGCAAAGAAGATTGCAGCGCACCTGCTGGAGGCCTCCGATGAGGATATCGAGTTCAGGGACGGCCAGTTGACGGTGGCAGGAACCGACCGTTCGGTCGCGTTCGGCGATGTTGCGATGGCCGCCTACGTGCCGCACAACTATCCGCTGGAATCGCTGGAGCCGGGACTTGAAGAGACGGCATTTTACGATCCCAAGAATTTTACCTATCCGTCCGGATGCCACATTTGTGAAGTCGAGGTCGATCCGGAGACGGGTGTTGTCGACGTCGTTCGTTTCACAGCGGCAGATGACTTCGGTCGGGTAATC
>CAZVWF010000147.1:0-4226 GCA_964630795.1 uncultured Woeseia sp.
TCTCTTTATATCATGACCAGTGAATACGGCGCGGCAAGCCAGCTTGAAAAAATCGACATGCTGGATTTCGCCGATCTGATCGTCCTCAACAAGTTTGACAAGCGCGGTGCGGAAGATGCCCTCCGCGATATCCGCAAACAATGGAAGCGAAATCACGTTCAGTTCCAGGTCGACGATGAAGCGGTGCCGGTTTACCCGACCATCGCGAGCCAGTTCAGCGATCCGGGTGTCAACTGGATGTTTACAGAGATGTGTCGCCTGCTCGTCGAGAAGCTGGACCTCGAGGGAGACGCATGGGCGCCGGCAATTGACGTCACTGAGAAGGAGCCACGCGCAACGGCGATCATTCCCGGCGCACGTGTGCGCTACCTCTCGGAGATCAGTGAGCAGGGCCGCGGCATCAATGCCGATATTACGCGCCAGGCAGACTCGGCCAGCAAGTTGCAGCATCTCTACGAGGCGTTACGGGAACTGGATGACCCGGATCTTCCGCGAGCGTTTGACGCATACAGGGACAATGCGCTTGCGGACAACAAGGACGTGTCGATCCTGACGTTGCGACAGCGATACCAGGAAACGCTCCGGGAAATCGGTAGCGAGGCCGTCGGTCTGCTTCGCGAATGGCCCGCGAAGCGTGACGCCGTCCGCGCCGACGAGTACAGCTACAAGGTCCGCGGAAAAGCGGTTACCGGCAGGAATTACCGGGAATCGCTGAGTCACCAGAAAATTCCGAAGATTGCCGCACCGTCGACCCGGGACTGGGGCGAATTACTGACATTTCTCATGAAGGAAAACCTGCCAGGCGGTTACCCCTACACGGCTGGCGTCTATCCCTATCGACGTTTGGGTGAAGACCCGACGCGCATGTTCGCGGGTGAGGGGACGCCTGAACGAACCAATGCAAGATTTCATTACCTGTCACTGGGGCAGGAGGCAGCCCGGCTTTCGACCGCATTCGACTCGGTGACCCTGTACGGCGAAGACCCGCACGAGCGTCCGGACATCTACGGCAAGGTCGGTAATTCCGGCGTCTCCATCGCGTCGGTTGACGATATGAAGAAGCTTTACTCAGGCTTCGACCTCTGTGCGCCGACAACGTCAGTTTCGATGACGATAAATGGTCCGGCACCCATGATTCTCGCCTTTTTCATGAATGCGGCAATCGACCAGCAGGTTGAGCTGCATCTCAGGGAAAAAGGCGAGTGGGACGCAGTTCAGGAAAAGATCGACGCCTACTTCAACGACAAGCCACGGCCGAAATATGTCGGCGAGTTGCCGCCCGGCAATGAAGGGCTGGGTCTCGGACTGCTCGGTATATCCGGCGACAAAGTCGTCGATGCGGAGACCTACGAGAACATCAAGGCCCGCACCCTGAAGTCGGTGCGCGGCACGGTCCAGGCGGACATCCTGAAAGAGGATCAGGCACAAAACACCTGCATTTTCTCCACGGAATTCGCGATGAAAATGATGGGTGACGTGCAGCAGTACTTCATCGATCACGAAGTACGCAATTACTACAGCGTATCGATCAGCGGATACCACATCGCGGAGGCGGGCGCGAACCCGATCAGTCAGCTCGCCTTCACGCTGTCGAACGGGTTTACGATTGTCGAGTACTACCTGGCACGCGGTATGAGCATCGACGAATTCGCGCCGAATTTGAGCTTCTTCTTTTCCAACGGCATGGATCCCGAATACACGGTGATCGGTCGCGTTGCCCGGCGCATCTGGGCGCGAGCCATGCGGGAGCGCTACGGCGCCAGTGCGCGAAGCCAGATGTTGAAGTACCACATCCAGACATCGGGACGCAGCCTGCATGCGCAGGAGATCAGCTTCAACGATATCCGCACGACCTTGCAGGCGTTGTATGCGCTGTTCGACAACTGCAACAGTTTGCATACCAATGCATTTGATGAAGCGGTCACGACGCCGACGGAACAATCGGTTCGGCGAGCCGTGGCGATCCAGATGATCATTTCACGCGAGCTTGGGCTGAACTACTGCGAAAATCCCTGGCAGGGATCGTTCGTCGTCGATGAGCTTACGGACCTGGTCGAGGAGGCTGTCTACAAGGAGTTCGATCGAATCTCTGAGCGTGGTGGCGTTCTGGGCGCCATGGATACCATGTATCAACGCGGCAAGATCCAGGAAGAAAGTCTGTACTACGAAAGCAAGAAGCACGACGGGACATACCCGCTCATAGGCGTTAACACGTTTCTGCCGAAGGAAGGTCAGGAAGACGAGGTTCATGATCTCGAGCTCATTCGATCGACCGAATCGGAGAAGCAGGACCAGATCACGCACGTTCAGGAATTCCGTGGACTGCATCGGGCCGAGTCGCGCGATGCCTTGGCCAGGCTACAGGCGGTCGCCCGGGCACGCGGCAACGTGTTCGAGGAATTGATGAATACGGTCAGGTTCAATTCGCTGGGGCAGATATCGGCGGCGCTCTACGAGGTCGGGGGCGAATACCGACGCAATATGTGATGGCTTCGCACCCGTCATGGCGAGAAGCGCCGTTTCACATCATGTCGTGGCCGTAATCCTGGATCGGCCCGGCGAAGCAATCCGGCAAGTCTGCGACTCGGCATACGTTTCCGGGTGTATATACGCGGCCCTTATTTTTTCGAACTGCTTTGTGGCATATTGGTCCGACAGTTTGAAGAATAAGACCAAGCACATACTGCCGTGATTATCGACGCCAAATACAAATCCTGGTTTATCTTTCCTGCGGTCGGCATCCAGCTCGTTCTGTTTGTGGCGGCGCTCGTGATGGCTGCTACCACGCGTGAAACCGCTGCCTGGCTCGGCGCCGCAATTGCGACACTCGGGCTGCCAATCATCCTGCTCCAGCTCAAATTCCGCCCGACGCCGAGAACCTCCGACAACCTGCTCCTGCTGCTGTTTGTCACCGCAATCGGCGTCATGATCGCCGGCTGGGAACAGTTCATCGTTGAGGCGTCCGACTGGGGACCAACGTCTGTCGCGCTGGCGGCGGCCGGCATCTTCCTGCTCTATGTATTCTGGTTCTCACGATTCGGTCGATTTGATAGCTCATCCCTGATGGTCGGTAGCAAATTACCGCCATTGTCGCTCGATCGCGCCGATGGCTCGCGATTCGAGTCGGCCTCGTTGGCAGGTTCACCCGCTGTTGTCGTGTTTTACCGCGGTAACTGGTGTCCTTTGTGTATGGCGCAGATCCGCGAGATCGCGGAACGCTATCAGGATATGGCAGCCATGGGCATCGAGGTGTTACTGGTCAGTCCACAGCCGGATACATACAGCCAGGCGCTGGCTGAGGACCTGGGCGTGCCGATGACCTACCTCGTCGACAAGGCCAACCAGGCGGCAGAGCAACTGGGCATTGCGATCAGGAACGGCGTACCGCTCGGCATCGGCGGTGACTACGCGCCGGATACGGTGATGCCGACGGTTGTCGTGACCAATGCAAACGGCACCATTCTATTCTCCGATCAAACCGACAATTACCGTGTGCGGCCTGAGCCCGACATGTTCCTGGCGATACTCCGTCGTGCCGGAGTTGGCGCAATATGAATGACGATGCACCGTCGAGCTTCTTCGACAACCCAGCGCTGTATGAAGGAACCTATCTCGAGTTTCTCGGATTTAAATTGATTGAGTGGAAAGACGGTTACGCGCGGCTGGAAATGCCGGTTCGCAGCGACCATCGAAACACGGTGGGTTTCCTGCACGGTGGTGTCATTTCGTCCTTGCTGGATATTGCCGGCGCAGTGGCAGGCAGTTACGGCGACGCAGTAGAAAGCGTATCGATCACAGTCAATCTGAACGTCAATTTCATGGCGCCGCACCAGGCGGATACGGCGGTGGCGGAGGGTGAGCTGGTCAGGAAGACGACCTCATTATTCTTCGCAGAGGCCAGGCTCCTGGATCCTGAAAATAACCGCTTGTGCGCCGCTGCCACCGGCACCTACAAACAGAAACCGCGGGAGTAACCAATGACAGGAGCGCTGGATCGTTTCCGCATCGACGGAAAAGTAGCGTTGGTGACCGGGGCGGGAAGCGGGCTCGGTCGGCAGTTCGCCCTCACGCTGGCAGAAGCGGGTGCGTCGGTCGCACTGGCTGCCAGACGCAGGGAAAAGCTGAAAGAAACCGCGGCGCTCATCGAGGAAGCGGGTGGCAAGGCAATCTGCACCGATCTCGATGTCACCGACCCCTTGATGGTTACGAGTTGCGTGCGCGAAGTA
>CAZVWF010000148.1:0-1559 GCA_964630795.1 uncultured Woeseia sp.
ACGGGTACTGAACGTGTCCGTGCCAATGTCTTCTTCGTCGAAGATAGTATTACTGTTGTTGGCCGTGCGGTTCCTGTATATGCGGTTGACTCGGTCGTCTTCCTGCCCTGAGATGATATCGAGGTCACCGTCGTCATCCAGGTCTACCAGTTCGATAGGCCATACGCGGTCAGTCCTCGCATTAACTGCAATTGCATCGCTGAACGTTCCGGTTCCGTCGTTACTGTGCCATACCAAGAAACCATTTCGGTTGCCGACTACGAGATCGATGTCACCATCGAGATCCATGTCGCCTGCCTTGATACTGCGAGAGTTTGCGGCGTCGGTACCCAGGTTGGTGGCCGCTGTGGAGAACGAGCCGTCCGTGTTTTCATAAACAAGGTTGATCTCGCTACCTGAATTGGCGACCGCAGCGTCGAGATCACCATCTCCGTCAAAGTCGCCCAGAGCAATACCGCGGGTCGTCGGACTGCTTAGGCCATCGCCCATGGCAGCGCCGGACAGCGACAGGTTCTCGAGACTGGCCTCGGCGGCGAGTTGCAGGACGCCTGCCGTTGTAATGCCCCAGTCGGCCGTCGTGACGGTGGCGTCACGCTCGTTGGTATCCAGAAACTGCTCGGTAAACGGCAGGCCCGGATTTGCGGCAATAGCAATAGTTGCCACTGCCGTTGCAGCTACTGAACCAATCAGTAACCGCCGCAGTTTGCGGCGGGCAGAATTAAAAGCGCTCATGATGACTTTCCTCGTTTGTTAGCGACATATCAATGGGGATTATCCCCTTTGCGACAGTCCAGCACCGTCAGCCACCCCTGTACGGTCTGACCTGCGGCTTTTTGTCGCAAGTGAATGGTGCGCGTTCAGGAGCAGAAGTGCTAGGTAGACGGTCACAATTTTTTGTGTGAATTGCCTCACACTTTGCAGGCGGGGTCTGCAACATGCGTCAATTCGACGATACAAGCGAGCTAGCGGTGTCCGGATGCCCAGTACCTGTGTAATTCCTCCAGCGTGCCCAGGTCGAATGACTGGCCGTCAGGGAAAGAGACTGTCTCCGCCGACAATCCGGCATTAATTGCGTGGTTGAGTATATCTGCGACGTAAGCCTCGCGATGATGTTCGGCCTGAACCGAGGCAGCGATCGATGATGATTCATTATGCATGTGGGCTGCAAATCGCGGGCTCCAGATCGCGGCAACCCAGGTCCAGCCGCTGATGGCTGCACCAGGCTTGGGCGTAACAGCTCTGATTTCGCCACGCTCGCCCGTCGTCACGATGTCGATTTTTTCCCCCGACATGGCCGGGACAAGCGCCAGCACGACATCTACACCGTGTTTAAGCCGGTGATCGACAATCGCTTTCACGGCTTCCGTCGGTGAGAAGACGATATCGGGAAACAGCAGGAGTGAGTCGATGTCTTTCACCGTCGGATAGGCGGCATTCAGCGAGGTGGGCACATTGGGGGAATCGTCCAGCGTTTTGAGATCAATAGCCAGGTGGCCCGTCCAGCGTTCACAGAGGTGGCGCCGCAAGTCTTCTTTTACGTTCGACAATACGACGCATGC
>CAZVWF010000148.1:1569-4129 GCA_964630795.1 uncultured Woeseia sp.
AGAATGGTCGATGGCGGTGCGTCGAACGGTGCCTGGCGGCCGGTCGAGGTCGACCGGACCCTCCAGCGGCAGGAGTTCCTTGCTGAAGGGCAGGTTGCCGAGCCGGCTTCCCTTGCCGGCGGCAGGGATCAGGCCGACAACATGCGAATTCGTGGAAATTGAGGAATCCTTCACCTCACCAAATGAGGATTACGTCACTGAAGTACTGGTTGTTGAACGATTAATATGTGCAACAATAGCTTGCCTTGCAAGCGCAGTATTGAAAATACCAACGAGATGCGACAGGACGACGAATGAAAGCGGTAATCCTTGCAGGTGGGCTCGGCACCCGGCTATCCGAAGAAACGACCCTCAAACCAAAACCCATGGTGGAGGTGGGTGGCCGGCCGATTTTATGGCACATAATGAAAATCTTCTCAGCCCACGGTGTGAATGATTTTATTATTTGCTGTGGCTACAAGGGCTACATCATCAAAGAGTATTTCGCCAATTACTTGCTGCATAATTCTAATGTCACGATCGATCTCGCCAGTGACAAGATGGACCTGCACTGCAACCATGCAGAGCAATGGCGGGTATCGCTGGTCGATACGGGTGACGAGAGTGGCACCGGCGGGCGCTTGTTACATATTCGCGACTATCTCGATGACGACACGTTCTTCATGACTTACGGCGATGGTGTTTCCAATGTCGATCTGAAAGCACTTGCCGCCTTCCATAAGGAGCAGGGAAAGCTGGCGACGCTGACCGCGGTGCAGCCGCCCGGTCGATTCGGCGCATTCAAACTCTCCGATGATGACACAACAATCGAACATTTCCGGGAGAAACCCAAAGGTGACGGTGCCTGGGTGAATGGCGGTTTTTTTGTGCTCGAACCTAAGGTGCTGGACTATGTGGAGCATGAGCGCATTTTCTGGGAGGCTGAGCCACTGGGCCGCCTTGCCGAGGATAAGGAGCTTTCTGCTTATCGGCACCATGACTTCTGGTATGCGATGGATACGCTGCACAATCGCAACGTGCTCAACGACATGTGGGAATCGGGTGACGCTCCGTGGAAAGTCTGGGACTAGCGCCATTCTATTCTGCAAGCGTGGGTAACCTGCGCGATTATTGTGGCTGAAGACGAGTGAACGACGACAAAATCATAATTGAGCCGACCAGCGGCTGGAAAATGCTCGACTTCTCCGAGCTCGCGGATTATCGCGATCTTTTCTATTTCCTGGTCTGGCGTGACATCAAGGTACTGTATGCGCAGACCGTCCTGGGATTGGCCTGGGCGATCCTGAACCCCACGATCCAGATCCTGATCTTTACACTGATCTTCGGTCGGGTTGCAAAGATCGCGACTGACGGCATTCCGTATTTGCTATTTTCAACGGTCGCTATAGTTCCGTGGACTTACATGTCGAACGCGATGAACTCGGCGAGTCAAAGCCTGGTCGGCGGTCAGCACATTCTCGGAAAAATCTACTTTCCGCGTGTGATCTTTCCGCTGACTCCGATCCTCGCAAAGCTCGTGGATTTTGCGATTTCTTTCATATTGATCTTTGCCGCGATGATCTACTTCAAGATACCGCTGACCTGGAATATCGTCTACCTGCCGCTGTTCGTCGGACTGATGATTCTTGTACCGACCGGGGTCGGGCTATGGTTGTCTGCGCTTGCGATCCGTTTCCGGGACGTCAAATTTGCCATGACCTTTGCAGTACGCATGCTGATGTACACCGCACCTATTGTTTACACGGCGTCGGCCATCCCGGATGACATTCGATTCTGGTATTCGCTGAATCCGCTCGTCGCTGTGATCGAGGGATTCCGTGCCACGGTTCTGGGCTACCCGATTCCCTGGGAGTTTGTGGTGCCCGGCGTAGTGACCTCGGTGCTATTAGTTGTGACCGGGCTCATCTATTTCCGCCGGCTTGAGAAGGTGTTTGTCGATGTCATCTGATCTCGCCGTCAAAGTCGAAAACCTGAACAAGCTATATCGCATCGGCGTTGCAACCGAGTCGGCGGACAGCCTGGCCAGCGCGATTACGCGTTTCGTTCGCTCACCGTTACGCAACTATCGCAAGTACCGCTCACTCTACAATTTCAATGATGTGGACTTCGACGCGGTTCGGCGCGGCGACGCTGAACTGGGCGAAGATCTGCTGTGGGCGGTCAGGGATATGACGTTCGATGTGCCCAAGGGCGAGGTGCTGGGCATCATCGGCCACAACGGGGCTGGTAAATCCACCTTGTTGAAGGTGCTGTCACGCATTACGGCCCCGACCCGGGGGCGTGTCGAAATCCACGGTCGAATGAGCAGTCTGCTGGAAGTGGGCACCGGTTTTCACCAGGAATTGACGGGTCGTGAAAACGTCTACCTGAATGGCACGATTCTCGGCATGCGTAAACGGGAAGTCGACAAGGAGTTCGATGAGATTGTTGCGTTTTCCGGCGTTGAACGATTCCTGGATACGCCGGTGAAGCGCTATTCGAGTGGCATGAAAGTGCGACTCGCGTTCGCCGTTGCCGCACACTTGCGTCCGGAGATACTGATCGTCGACGAAGTGCTGTC
>CAZVWF010000149.1:0-3913 GCA_964630795.1 uncultured Woeseia sp.
TAGGCTACTTTTTGTTACGCATCGTGACACCGATTTTGCCTCCAGGTTATGCCAGCAGTAATCGGTACAATCCACAAAGAGAGTACAGGAGACGGGACCTCAGGTCTGAGAGTATGGTCCTGTTATCACTGTGATCTGCATCACACTTCCGAATTGAGCCTATCGCAGGTTAAGGAGCGGCTCAACAATATAAAAAACAAGTTTTTACAGTATTTTTCTCTATTTCATATCATTAAATTATGTCAAATGTCTGTCGGCGAAAGGGTTTACCGATCGGTAATTTTCAGGTATCTCCCGCAAATTCGTGCTTTAGCGCCCACGAATAGGTTGATGCGATGCCCTCCTCGAGCGAAATGGAGGGTTTCCAACCCATCGCAAAGAGTCGCGACGAATCCATGAGTTTCCGGGGCGTACCGTCCGGGCGCGATGTGTTGAATTCAAGGGTGCCGCCGAAACCGACCGTCCCGGCAATCAGTCGAGCGAGATCGCCAATCGAAATTTCGTCGCCATAACCGACATTGATCAATCCCGGCTCGCTGTAGTGATTCATCAGGAATACACAGGCATCCGCCAGGTCATCGACGTGCAAAAATTCCCGTAATGGCTTACCCGTCCCCCATACCTCTACCGAATCGGCACCGGTCGTCTTCGCTTCATGAAACTTGCGCAGCAAGGCCGGCAGAACGTGGCTGGTTTCAAGGTCGAAGTTGTCGTATGGACCGTACAGATTCGTGGGCATGGCGCTGATAAAGTCCCGGCCGTACTGGGCATGATAAGCCTCCACGAGCTTGAGTCCTGCGATCTTGGCGATCGCATAGGCCTGGTTGGTCTTTTCCAATGGGCCGGTCAGCAGGCTGTCCTCAGCGATAGGTTGCGGCGCCATGCGCGGATAGATACAGGACGACCCCAGGAACAGGAGCTTGTCTACCCCGGTTCGGTGGGCGTGCTCCAGCACATTATTCTGAATCTTCAGGTTTTCCAGGAGGAATTCGACCGGGCAGGCATCATTGGCTGCGATGCCCCCGACCCTGGCTGCCGCCAGGAAAACGCGATCAGGCGATGTTTCGTCGAAAAACGCGCCAACCGATCCTGAATCCGTCAGATCCAGCTCAGATCGGCCGCGAACGACGATGTTCGAGAATCTGCCCTTCTCCAGGCGCCGAATGATTGCGGAACCCACGAGACCCCGGTGCCCGGCAACGTATATGACATCAGATTTATTCACGACGTTTTGGCACGTCGTATCCGCCGTCGCGAATATGCTTGACCTTTTCCGCATCCTCGAGATCCGCCGCCGTCATTTCCTGAACGAGCGCTTCGAAGGAAACCTTCGGCTCCCAGCCGAGCTTCTCCCGGGCATATCGGGCATCACCGAGCAAGGTATCGACCTCGGTCGGGCGAAAATAGTTGGGATCGATACTGACTATCGTCTTTCCTGTGGCGGCATCGATGCCGATTTCATCCTGGCCGCTACCCTGCCAATCAATATCGATCTCGAGCGCGGCCGCTGCCGTATTAACGAGGTCCCGGATCGAGTGCTGGATGCCGGTCGCGATCACGAAATCCTCGGCCTTTTCCTGCTGCAGCATCAGCCACTGCATGTAGACGTAATCCCTCGCATGACCCCAGTCGCGCCGGGCGTCCAGGTTGCCGAGGTACAGTCGGTCTCCGATGCCCACCTTGATGCGGGCCAAACCCCGGGTCACCTTGCGCGTTACGAAAGTCTCGCCACGAATCGGTGATTCGTGGTTGAACAGGATCCCGTTGCAGGCGTACATACCGTAGGCTTCCCGGTAGTTGACGGTAATCCAGTAGGCATAAAGCTTGGCTGCCCCGTACGGGGACCGTGGATAAAAGGGCGTGGTCTCTGTTTGCGGGGTTTCCTGGACCTTGCCATAAAGCTCAGAGGTGGATGCCTGGTAGAAACGACAGGTGTCTGTCATGCCCAGCAAGCGGATCGCCTCGAGAATTCGCAGGGTTCCGAGGCCGTCCACATTGGCGGTGTACTCGGGCATTTCAAAAGACACGGCAACGTGGCTCTGTGCACCAAGGTTATAGATTTCGTCCGGACTCACTTCCTGGATGATGCGAATCAGGTTGGTCGCATCCGTCAGGTCACCGTAATGGAGTATGAAGCGCCGATCGTCTTCGTGGGGGTCCTGGTAGAGATGATCCACCCTTTCCGTGTTATAGGATGACGCGCGGCGCTTGATGCCGTGCACCTCGTACCCTTTCTCCAACAGCAACTCGGCGAGGTACGCCCCGTCCTGCCCGGTTACGCCGGTTATTAATGCGGTTTTGGCCAAGAACCCCTCCAGTCTCTGCTCACTGTTGTCTTTGTACCGGGAATCACCGCAAGCTTACAGGACACGCGTCTCACCTTCCGCGCCAGCGTTCGTCAGAGGCAATGTGACAGAGATCACACATTTTTCGCGCCCCGCGTGTCGGGTCATTGTGTCATCCTGAACTGCCTCGCCGGCGTTCGCTCAACAGGCGTTCGAGCAATCGCCGTGTGGACGGGTTTTCGCCTCGATAATCGGCCTGCCCTGATACGGCCGGGACTACATCGGCTGCCAGCCGCTTGCCGAGTTCCACGCCGTACTGATCGAAGGAATTGATGCCCCAGATCACACCTTCGACGAACACCTTGTGCTCGTACAATGCAATCAGCTGACCGAGGCTGCCCGGCGACAATCGAGGCATCAGGATCGTATTGCTAGGCCGGTTACCCGGGTGGGTCCGGTGTGGCTCGTCGTCCACACTGAAGCCATCCATCAATGCCTCACTCTGTGCAAGACAGTTGGCGATGGCAAGGTCATGCTGCCACCGGGAGGCGCCCGACGACTGCATTGGAAGAATGAAATCAGCGGGTACGAATCGCGTGCCCTGGTGCAGGAGCTGATAGAAAGAATGCTGCGCATTGGAGCCTGCCTCACCCCAGATGATGCCGCCCGTCTGCGCTTGTACAGGTTGACCATCGGCCCGGACACTCTTGCCGCTCGATTCCATTTGCAATTGCTGCAAAAAGGCCGGAAATCGATCAAGGCGGTTATCGTACGGCAGGATGACCTGGGACTCAGCCCCAAAGAAGTTGTTGTACCAGATGCCAATCAGCGCCAGCAGAACCGGCATGTTCTGATCCAAAGACGCGGTACGGAAATGCTGATCCATCTGCCGCGCACCCGCGAGCATTGCCCGGAATCGGTCCACACCGATTGTCAGTGCAAGTGACAGGCCAACAGCTGACCAGATTGAATAGCGACCACCAACCCAGTCCCAAAAGCTGAATCGATAATCCGGATTGATACCAAAGAGATCCATTGCTTCGTGGTTGGTCGATGCCGCGGCGAAGTGATGTCCAACCGCTTCCCCGCCGAGCCGGTCGGTTATCCACTCACTCGCCGCATTCGCATTGACCATCGTTTCCTGGGTCGTAAACGTCTTCGAGCAAATGACGAACAACGTCTCTTCAGGATCCAGTTGTGCAGACAGGTCGACGAGCTGGGTGCCATCGATGTTGGAGACACTGTGAAAGCGCATCCCGGGCTGCCAATGGTGGCGCAGTGCGCGACTGGCCATCACCAGGCCGAGATCAGAGCCCCCGATACCGATATTGACGATGTCCTTGAAGCGTCGACCGGTGGCGCCACAAATATAGCCACCGTGCACCCCGTGTACGAAAGCCGTCATTTTTTCGAGCACGCTCCAGATCTCGCTTACACCGGGCACGTTTGGCGCGACCTCATCGGACAACTCTGAACGCAAGGCGACATGCAAGACCGAACGACCTTCGGACACGTTGATCGGTTCGCCCGTGAACATTGCCTCGATCGCTGCGGGCACCTCGGCCTCCCGCGCGAGTTGCGTCAGCAACTCCTTCGTATTTGCGTTGATGATGTTCTTGGAATAGTCG
>CAZVWF010000150.1:0-3843 GCA_964630795.1 uncultured Woeseia sp.
GAAGTTCAGGACGCTCAAACACTATGAGAAGTGGAATGTTCTCCGGGACGCCAGTTTCAATACATTCCACATATGCTCGGACTTCGTGAATTTCGACCTGGTATCAAGGGGCATGTCAGCCTGGTCGCATTTCCAGAAAGCTGCTTACATGACTGGTGATGAGGCCTATTCAGGCAGTCAAAATTTTCTTGATCTTGCCAGGACAGTAAACGACGTATTGGGAATTGACGGAATAGTCCCGGCGCATAACGGTATCGGCGCGGAAAAACTCCTTGTCACATGTCTGCTCAAGAGAGGCCAGACCATTCTCCACAACAGGGGTGTCTCGTGTGAACTTGTTTCATCGCTTGGTTGCGACAGTATCGACATTACCAATGCCCGCGAGCCGCGTCCTAACGATCCACAGTCATTCGGGGCGGATGTCGATCTCGATCAGCTTCAGGAACTGATCGAAAAACGTGACGGCAATGACATCGCTTACGTTCATATTGAGACATGCCCCAAGGGATCAAACGAGAGTTTGATCTCTTGGGACAACCTGGTTTCAATTCGAGAAATAACTGAAAAAAACGATGTCCCATTGGGGGTTCCCGTTACCAAGCTGCAAAAAGTGTCGGTAGCGACTTGTTTTAGAATCAACAGCTTGTCAGGGCCGTTTTTCCTAAGCTCCTGATTTTGTTCAATACTCAGCTTTTTCAATAAATACGCGTTCAGGCGTAGAGTATTTCTCCCAAAAACAAGAACGGGAGAGCGCCATGGAACGCTGGCACACGTCTTGGCTCGGTCTAAAACAGTTCCCCACTGAGCTGTCCGCCTTCGATCTCGATCAGTTTTTCACGCTGGACGGGGCGGATCAACATATTGTGACGTCGCGTCGGCGCAGTACGCACCGATTGGGTATCGCGCTGCAGATCGGCTTCATTCGAATGACCGGCTGCACGCTGGATGCTGTGCAGATAGTACCGACGGCGGCGCTGCATCACGTTGCTGCACAATTGCATTTACCGGCACCGGATATTGCCACGTTGCGTGCCATGTACGCGCGTCGACGCACACTGTATGAACACCAACAACTGGCGCGAACGGCAACCGGCTTTGCTGAGTTGAATGATGCGGCGGAGCGTGTTCTCAATGGTCAATTGCGGCGCGAAGCGGAGGTACTCTTTACGGTAGAACGCCTCATTGAATCGGCTCAGCTTTGGCTCTACACCCATCAGTATCTCATCCCCGGGCATCGACGCCTGCGCAAGCTAGCGCGTAGTGCGATCCGTTACAGCGAGAATGCGTTACTCGCGAATATCGTCGAGCACGACACAGCAGGCCGACGCGAACACTGGGTCGATGCCCTGTGTGCACCGAGTCGTCGCAGCGATTTATCCGTACTCGAATGGTTGCAGCAACCACCGCGGCGCCACCACAAACGTCGCCTGAGCGAGATGCTGGCCAAGCGCGTGGTGCTGATCGAACTTGGAGCTGGAGAATTGACCTTTGCCTCGCTGTCCAGTGCGCGAAGTTATTATTACGCTAAACGCATCCTGCGCCGACGGCCCTCGATGTTGAAGCGTATCCGGGAACCGATGCGCACTATCGAGATTGCCTGCTTCTTGCATCATCAGCTTCGCGAGCTGACCGATACGTTACTGGAACTTGCCTTGCATCGCATGAACGATATCCGCAGAAAGGCACGCGAACAGGCGATGGCAACCGCAAGCCGACGGCTGAGCGACTACCAACAACTCGTTCATGATCTCGCCTCACTGTGTGACGATAAAAACTTAGGTGTCGATGAGTTGCGTGCAAAGCTTCGCACGCTGATTACGCCTTACACCGCGAAACGGGCAGCCAGTCGCAGCGGCGAAATCCGCCAAGCACTGAGTGAATCATGGGCAGAGGTTCGCCCGTTCTTGAAAACCATGACGCAGTTGCCGCTCGAGATCGATGACGGGCATCCACTGGCCAGTGCCTTGCCGTTGCTGGATGATCTGTACCGGCGAAAAGTTACTGCGCTGCCAGCGGAAATCAACAACCCGTTCGGTCCGTGTTGGGGTGCGTTTATCGATGATGGGGATCGGCGCGCATCGCTTGCGGGCTTTGAGGCGGCGACGCTGGTCACGTTGCAACGAAGCCTCAAAAATGGCGCCGCACACATCGACCAGAGCAACGCCTTCCGCAACCCCGATGAGCTCTTTATCCCGCATAAAACCTGGGAAACACAGCGATCGCAGCACTATCGGTCGCTGCAATTATCGCGTTCGGCCAGAGCCTACCTAAAGCCCATTCGTGCTGCTCTGAAGAGCGGACTCGCACAGTTGGATGCCGCCATTGCCGATGACGTTGTCCGCGTTGAAGATGATCGAGTACGTCTATCCGCACCGGTCAAGACATCTGTGCCAACAGGACTCACGGCACTTCGACGCCAACTGATCACTGGCATCGGGGAAACTCAGTTACCGGACGTTCTACTCGATGTCGACAGTGCAACGCAGTTCTCCTGGTTGTTGCTGGGTCGCCCACCCCGGCATGAACGTGAATTAATTACCGTGTACGCAGCACTACTCGCGCTGGGTTCCGATCTTACGGCCGCTGACATCGTGCGCATGATACCGGTACTCAGTGCCGGGATGGTCGAGCCGGTTATCGCGAAACTGGAACACGATCAGGTTTTGCGCGAGGCCAACGACGCTGTCGTCCAGTTCATGCGTAGCCATAAGATCACGAAGTACTGGGGCCCCGGCATCAGTGTCTCGGCCGACATGATGAGTCTTGAGGCGACACGGCATCTGTGGTTGAGTCGGCTCGATCCCAGGCGCCGTTCGTTCGCTGTCGGAACCTATACACACGTGCTTGATCAGTGGGGCATCGTCTACGATCAACCCATTGTGTTGAACAAACGCCAGGCCGGCGCGGCATTGGAAGGCGCGCTCTCACAACGCCAAGTCGAACTCTCTCGCGTGGCCGTCGATACTCACGGCTTTACACATGCCGCCATGGCACTCGCCAAGCTGGTCGGCTTCGATCTGTGTCCAAGACTCGCTCGACTGGCCGATCGCAAACTCTTTGTGCCCCGTGACGTGAAAGTACCGGCATCACTCGAAGGCATCATCGACCGTAATGTCTCCTGGCAACCCATCGTTCGCAACTGGGATCCTCTGGTGCGGATCGCCGCTTCGATGTCGAGTGGTTGGTGTTCGGCATCGTTGACCCTCGATCGCTTCGGCGCTGCGGCGCAAGGAAATCCAATCTACTCAGCGGCGGTAGCCCTGGGAAAGGTGTTGCGAACGATTTACCTGTGCGATTACCTGGCATGCGCTGCGTTCCGCAAAGAAGTCCTGTCATTGCTCAATCAAGGTGAATCACTGCATATCCTGCAACGTGCTCTGCACCACGGCCCGGTTGGGGCAAAACGTGGACGGCGCAACGACGAACTGGTGGCCATCTCCGGCGCGTTGACCTTGTTGAGCAACATCGTCATGGCGTTCAATACAAAGCGCCTGCAAGATCAGATCGATGCCGATCCTGCGCTCGATCAACCGGAACTTCTCGCACACATCGCGCCGCATGCCGTTGCACATATTAATCTGCGTGGCACGTTTACCTTCGGACTTGATCACTATCATGCTCAGTTGTTCGAGGCCCCAATCCGGCGAAGAGTCCTCGATTATCGGGCTGAAAACCCAAAAAGCTGAGAATCCATTGGGATCAATACGTTACCGAATTAGCCACTTGCAACTCGTTGAAAACAAACGACCTCGCTACCGACACTTTTTGCAGCTTGGTAACGGGAACCCCAATGGGAACGTTTGATGACAAGATTTCAGCTCGCAGCTGCGGAGTCGAGCACAG
>CAZVWF010000151.1:0-3821 GCA_964630795.1 uncultured Woeseia sp.
CCATGTTCGCCAATACTCTCGCGCTCGCTTCGCAGCAAGGCAGGAAGGCAACGCAAGCGAGTTCACCGAGATATCGCGGCGTCGATACTGGAAAGGTCCGGGTCTTGCGTGGTCCGTGGCAAATTCTGCCTTCAATGCTACCCGGTGTGAGCCTTGAGAATCTCTACCTCGTCATGCCCGATGGTGCGAAGCTTAACGCGTTCTTATACACACCCACCAACATCGAATCGAACAAGTCGATACCTGCGATTATCGGTACAGACCCATACCGATATTTGCCTCAGGATGATTCCGCTAATGCCCGCGAGGGATACGCGTCGCTTTATGTCGACGTCCGCGGTACCGGTGGTTCCGATGGAGTTCCAACAGACGAGTATTCGCACCAGGAACACGAGGACACCAACCTGATCATCGACTGGCTTTCACGGCAGCCCTGGTGCAATGGCAACGTTGGCATGTACGGCGGTTCCTATGGGGCAATCAATGCTTTGCAGATGGCCTATGAGCTGAATCCACCTGCGCTAAAGGCCGTGTTTTTAATGTGCGGTACGGATAGTCGCTACACCGATGACATTCACTTCCCGGGCGGTTCCATGCTGATGGTCGACAATTCCTGGGCACTCGGCATGTTGGCGATGAACGCGATGCCGGGCGCGCCTGGATTTAATCTCCACGATGAGCAGGCGCTAGACCGCTGGAATCAGCCCCCCTGGCTGCAGGGGTTCCTGCACAACCAGCTCTACAGTGACTACTGGCGTCACGGGTCTCTCGCACCAGACTATACGCGCCTGACGACACCGGCATACATCGTTGGCGGTTACCTGGATATCTACCAGAACCAGGTCATGCGCATCATGCGAAATTCGACAGGTGCTGAAACCCGTGGCCTGCTCGGGCCTTGGCACCATAGCCTGGACACGCCGGGCCCGGCGGTCGACCTGCAGGCATTGATGATCCGTTGGTTCGATCACTGGCTGAAAGGTAAGGACACGGGCATGCTGGAGGAACCTCGCGCATCCTTTTTCCTGCCAAGCTGGCGTCGCCAGAGTTTCCGGTTTGAAGACGACGTACCCGGTGAATGGCGATATCTCGATGAGTGGCCGGACTCGGCATACGATCCCGGCACGAAACTGTTCTTCCGTCCTGATCCGGAGAGATCGCTCGCACAGTCTCTTGATTCGGACCCCGCATTAGGAACGCAAGGGCGACTCACCGAACTCGCCGGGTCCGCTTCGGCGCAGCGGCTCAGATACTCACCCGGGACTGGCAGCACGGATCAGTCATTTGGCCCGACCAGTGGCGAGGGCTACTACGGACTCGACCGTCGAACCGAAGATGCATTCGCGCACTGTTTTGACACACCTGAATTGCAGGAACCGGTTGAGATACTTGGCTTTGCTCAGGCGAAGTTATTCGTCGCTTCAAGTGCCCCTGTGACAAACTGGATCGTTCGCCTGTGTGACCTTGCGCCGGACGGATCCTCTTACCTCATCGCGCGGGGTATCTTGAATGGCACGCACCGTAACTCTCACAGCGAACCGGAGCCTTTGGCTAAAGACGAGATCTACGAGTTGGATATAGAGCTGATGTGCACCGCTTATCGATTCGAACCCGGACACCGGGTTCGCATTTCGATCAGTAATGCAGATTTCCCGGTCCTGTGGCCGTCGCCCGAACCCTTGAGTACCACGTTGTATACGGGTGGCGATCGTGCATCACACATTCGATTGCCGACTATTCCTGCAATCAACTATCGTACTGGCGCGCTGCCGCCGTTAACTACCGGGAAGTACCGGAACAGGGTCGCAACATACACAGGCAGCGAACCCTGGTACGAGATTGCTCGCGATCTCCAGAAGGGCGTCACCCGCGCGAACTTCAATCTGCCGCTGGGCGGCAATATCCGTTGCCTCGTAGCTGACGATACCCCGGGCAGCGCTTCAATGACTATCGACACAAATTTCATTGAGAAAACGGATGACAGGGTCATTGAGTGTCACTCGACCGGCACGCTGGCTTCGTCGTCAACCCATTTCCAGATGGATATAAGCGTTTCATTGCGAGAGAACGGGACAGAAGTCAGATCCAGACGCTGGCAGGATTCGATTAAACGCGAGCTGGTCTAGCGGGGCGTCAAAAAAGGCTCGCCTGGCGCCGTGTATGTGGCTGTCCGCCTAAGGTCAATAGCGGACACATGTAGCTGACGGGTTCCACACGATGTGCCGCCAAGGAAAAACTCAATGGTTGGCGACCTACATCGTCTCCGCAAGCGCCATCAATGCAAAAACGGTCCCGGTATGCGTCAGGAAGTTTGATGTGTCGTACTCATTGCGCAAAGAATTCGTAAACCACTTGCCGTCCGCCTGCTGATTACGCTTCAACCAGGCTATGCCTTCCTTTATCTGCTCGTGTGATACTGGTACACCAGCCTGAAGAAGGGCATACAGCACGAATCCCGTGCCATACCCGTCCCCATTCGGATCAATCATGACCGGCGGGTATTCTCGGTCAACGAAGTCCGGTTCCAGGTGACTGTAACCGCCGGTTTCGGGCGCTCGCTGGCGCCAGCGACCAAGATCGCCAGAGGCCCAGCCACCGCTGGCTTTCTGCAGGGCGAGCAATTCATCGATCCAGCGCTCGCGATCCTCGGCCGATACCAGGTCGTCGTAGTACTTGTCGGCCCAAAGCATCATGGCACGATGATGGACCTCCTCCGGTTTGTGATGTTGCAGATAGTCGAGCATTCGCTGAATACCCGTTTTCGCAGGGTCGACCGCCGTGTAGCTCTCCGGCGCCATCCCCATTGCAATCGTCAGCAGGGTCACGCCATAGTGGTCGTCTTGTTCGAAAGGCGGCCACTCGCATTTGAGCCAGTCAGGCCAGTGACCTTCCTCGCTCTGCAGTGCCCAGGTTTCCTGGAGCGCATCGATCGTTGCGGGGCGCAGTTCGCCATCCATCTGGATGTTGTTGATCGTCAGAAATGCGGAGGGCGCGACGACGATCTCTGTCCTCGGTAGCCCTTCGTCTTCCCAGGAGTCAATCCACCCCTCGGCGAAATCCCGAACTTCCGTGGCAGCCGGTCGATGTTTGAACAGCCTGGGCGGCACCATAAGGTAGTGGCCGTTGGTATGACACGTAACACACTCGTGCTTTACACCCCATTTCACGGCAGCGTTGTCAATGAATTGTGCCGCACGCTCGATATCGAAGTGCCCGTATGGATCATCGGCACTGTATTCAGCATACGGCGCCAGGTAGTCAGACAAAGCTGCGCTGTCCGGATCCGCGGGCTCCGCAGATACGTCTAACGAGTGAAGAAGAAGCGTAATGGCCAGTGCTGCTAGTCGCATGTCATTCCCCCCTTACGATTTTACCCATGGCGAGCATCAACCAGCTCGATCTCTTTGCGTTATTCGCGACTCACCCGTCTTTCCAGTTAGTTTTAGTTTCCTGGAGCACGAGATCACCTGTGGCCGTTTTGTGCCTTTACCCGCTAGCCAGTATATCCCGACCGAGCAGCCGCTTCCGGCCATAATGAGCCTATCCGGCTAGTACTCCTGGTCGTAAGTAATTGCCGTTGCCTGTACCTGGTATACCGCAAATCCTCCGCCCCCACCTGTCCCGAATGCATCAACCAAACCTGCAACCGTCCCCCTGTTGCGAATGGAATGGACAATAACGCCGTCTGCGCCCAGCGCCATAGCCTTGCGAAGTACCTGCTCCAGCACATCCATGGGGTGGTCGGCCCGCTTTGTCTCATCGACCTTGCCGAGTTCGCGATATTCAATTTCTGGCTCTTCGTAAAAGACATGGATATCCAG
>CAZVWF010000152.1:0-1738 GCA_964630795.1 uncultured Woeseia sp.
CAACCCGGGATCCGACCCTGGCAAAAGACCGAGAATATTGGCCGACTCGACCCGGTTTATATTCACGTCCATACCAATTGATGTCGTGATTCCGAGCGGGACTGGTTCGAAATCCCGGTTATCCGCCGCCTCCCGCAAAGCGTCGAGATCGAGACCCCCCATGTCGACCAGCGATCGCGCGACATCTTCGGTCACCCAGGCTTCCACCTGCAAACGCGGTTCATCGGCGGCAGCGAGTTCAAACTGCTCGCCGGTCCAGGATGTCTGGACGACCTGGTAGGGATATCCTGCTGATGGCTGGGTATGGATGATGATGGCGCCAACAGCACCCTGCCGGGCTGCACTCAGATATTTATAGTCCCAGCGGCCATACCAGAGCCGGGTTTCTCCGGCGAACAGGTCCGGGTCCCAGTCGGGATCGTTATTCATGATCATGAGGATTTTTCCGTTCAGATCATGCTCCTTGAAGTCGTTCCAATCGTACTCCGGTGCCTCGATGGCATAGCCGACAAAAACCACTTCGGCATCGGCGACTTCAGCCCGGTTCGCCTGCACGCCGCTCGACACGATAAAATCGTCCCACTGCTTGAGGGTCATCTCACCTGCATCGTTCTCGAAGGTCCACTCCGGCGGCTGGTCTGCCGTTAACCCCACCAGCTCGAAAGCCTGCTCCCAGCCACCGTCCGCAGCGCCAGGTTCGAGGCCGAGTGCTTCCATCTCCCCGATCAGGAATTCACGTGCTGCGACATCGCCGCGCGAACCCGGTCCACGACCCTCGTACTTGTCGTCCGATATCTCCCTGACGATATCGCGCATCAGGTCTGCCGTGATGGCTGCTGTCGCGATCTGCTCGGCCGAGGACTCAGCTGCTGCAACGGGCGCTGTGTCCGCAACCGGCTCCTGGCTGCACGCCGCAATCATCGTTGCGCCCGCCACCAGGCCTGCGATCTTGTACTTGAAGTGATTCATTGCATACCTCGTCGAACCGCTCCCGCGACAGGCAATGCTGTTATGCCGGGAGCATCTTTAACGTCAGAAAATTTCAGCCAGGAAAAGCTGCAAACTCTGCCATGAGCGGCGATCGGCGTCCGCATCATAGACAGTGCCAAAATCCGGATCGTCCGCCGCGGGATTCGTGAACGCGTGGACGGTATCGCCATAGGCATGAATTTGCCAATCGGCCCCCATTGCTGAAAGCTCTTCGGCGAGTGCCAGCACCTGGTCGGGTTTGGCCATGGGATCATCCCAGCCGTGCAAGACCAGGACCTTGGCCGATATCCGGTTGCCGTCCGTATTCCCAGGCGGACTGAACAGGCCGTGAAAACTGGCAACTCCCGCAACCTCTGCGCCGGTACGCGCGAGATCGAGCGCGCACAAACCGCCGAAACAGAAACCCATCGCTGCCACTCGATCGCCGTCGACTTCCTTTTGTTTCCGACAAACATCGAGTGCCAGGTTCATGCGTCGCTGCAACACCGTACGGTCATCGATCAAAGGCTGCATCAAGGCTGCGTTCTCTTCCTTGCTCGTACCTCGCTTGCCTTTGCCATACATATCAAGCGCGAACCCAACATAACCGAGCTCTGCCAACTGTTCTGCGCGGTGTTCCTCTTGCTCCCCGCGACCGGCCCAGGCATGCGAGATAAGGACCGCAGGCCGGGTGTCCCGACTCGAGTCATCCCACGCCATGTAAGCCTCGAAGACGTCGCCGCCATCACGATATTCGATAGTACGTGTA
>CAZVWF010000152.1:1838-3677 GCA_964630795.1 uncultured Woeseia sp.
CGTATACCACTCGATCGCAGCGCCATTGTCCTCCGGAACACCAATCCCCTCGTCAGGGTTGTGACCGGAAGATTACTGATGCCACCCGGCGAAAACAATTCAGCCCCAGGCGCCACATCCAAAGAAATCACATAAAGAAACTTATATTATTCTTTGTTTTATAGTTGTTTTTCTTACCTATATTGCGAGCTAAATTCGGCATAGCGCGGCATGGCCAGCAGGCTTTCAGGCCGGCAACCGAAGTCGGCACTGAGGTCCCCTGCAATCCGGGAAATCTGGCACACAAACCCGAATTGCCCGGGCACCCGGATCGCCGCTATTAATTCAGTAATATTTCAGTAACTGATCCATCCCGATAATCGTACGCAACAGCACATTTGCACCGTTGACAATTTGTTCCTCACTAGTGAATTCCGTTGGCGCGTGACTGACACCATCCTTGCTTGGCACGAATATCATGCCAAGCGGAGCGATGCCCTTCATGCTCTGTCCGTCGTGCCCTGCACCGCTGGGCATGTCGAGCGAACCCAGTCCGAGCGCAGCGGCCGATTCACGAACCAGGTTCTGGATGCCGACATCGGTCGGTGTCTCAGGTGACTCATAGTATTGGTCAAATGAAACCTCGACATCGTTGGTCAGTGCAATCTCCCCAAGAGATTGTTCAATCTGCGTAAACAGTCGAGTGACCTTTTCCATGCTGAGGTCACGGATCTCGAGACTGAATAACACTTCGCCGGGAATCACGTTTGGTGCACCTGGGCTGACATCAAGTCGCCCGACTGTGCCGACCTGCCGACCTGGTTCGCCGGTAATTATTCGCCGGATTTCGGTGACCATGAGTGCGGTTGCGTAAAGCGCATCCTGGCGCTGATCCATCGGGGTAGTACCTGCGTGGTTGGCGAAACCGCGCACAGTGATGTACCAGCGCTTGATGCCTACAATTCCCTCTACGACCCCAATGGCGATGCCTTGCCGATCCAGTATGGCGCCTTGCTCCACATGCAACTCGATGTAGCCTGCAACATCACCCGGCCGTCGCGTATTTCGGGCCAGTTTCTCGGGCTCTCCGCCGATGTAAGCCATTCCTTCACCCAGTGCCTTGTCTCCCAGGCTGGGCAGATCGAGCTCCCGCTCCTGCACTGTTCCGGCCCATGAGCGGCTGCCGGTTTTACCCCCCTCCTCGTTACTCCAGACTACAACCTCGAGCGGATGGTCGAGGTCTATGCCATTTTGTTTCAATGTCCTGGCGACCTCGATTGCCGACATCACACCGACAATACCGTCGTAATGACCACCGTTCGGCACCGTGTCGATATGCGAGCCCGCGACGATTGGCGGCAGGTCCTCGATTCGCCCGGCCCGGCGACCAACCAGGTTCCCGGCGACGTCGAAGCGGGGCATCAGGCCGGACTCGAGCATCAATCCGGACAGGTACTCTAGTGCGACACGATTGTGACTGCTGTATGCGACCCTGTCCGAACCACCTTCAGCATTTTTCCCAAAGGTATGCATGTGCTGCATTGTTGCGTTTAGGCGTGCGCCATTGACGACAACGTCCGGCGATTGTGCTCCCGCGCGTGCAGCCAGTATTACGAGACAAAGGAGTGTAAATCGTAGAAGCATCAGGTGACCTCTTTGCAGTATGACGTCCGTATTTAATCATGGTTTAGCGCTGGTACTGCGCGCGCTCCGCAGCACCTGGCGCGGAGTCTGCGCACATTGCCACCCCCAAACGCTATTCGCAGACAAAAGGTTACGCCAAGAACAACGTAACTTTTTTAAATTGGCGTCCCCGGAGAGATTCGAACTCCCGACCCTCTGCTTAGGAGGCAGATGCTC
>CAZVWF010000153.1:0-3655 GCA_964630795.1 uncultured Woeseia sp.
GTTCGTCGACGAAATGCTGGAACATGGCTGCATACCAAGGTTGGAACCTTTCCAGACGCGCTGGGATGACAGACTGGAAGAATGGACCGGCCGTGCCGAGCGCCAGCCCGTTAAAATCGTCCGCTACGAGGACCTGAAAGCGGATCGTGGTGCAGTGTTGCGCGACGTGGCTGCGTTCGCAGGACTCTCGCCATCGACAGAGTTGATTGAGGAGGCCGTACAACGCGGCGACTTCAACAGCATGCGGGGCGAGGAAAAGACCGTAGGGGCGGAATCGTATGCTGGTGAAAAAGGCGCCAGGGGCTTCTTCGTGCGCAAAGGCAAGACGGATAGCTGGAAGGAGGAAATGCCGGCCGCTGTGATCGAAAAGATCGAGACCGCTTTTCGCCCCGGAATGAAAAAACTGGGTTACCTGGACTGACGGTCCAGGATCGATTCGATCATCCGTCGGTACTCTGCAAGATATACGTCAGTCGTGTGATTTGATCGTGCGTATTCCCAACTTTCTACCGCACGCCGCTTGAGCGATTCAGGCGTCTCTTCACTGAGTCTGACAATGACGTCCCGCAGTGTATCCAGGCGACAGTCCGGGAGAACGCTGCCAAAATCATGCACATCCACGCCAGATTCCCTGCTGACTATGGGTATGAGCCCGGCCTGCATGCACGTAACGACGGCGCCGGACTGACCTTCGGATGCGGAAGGATAGACCAGCCCGATGCATCGGCGGGCGAGATCGCGGAACTCGGCGCTACTGACATCGACCCAGCCAATGGTTTCGATATTATCCTGGTGAAAAAGCTCGTTGTCGTAGGCGGTGACAAATTGTCGCTCGTAGTGCGCCTCGACCGGACCACAGACGATCAGCTTGAAATCCGGCAATTCGGCAAACGCTTCGAGCACCAGGTCCAGCCCTTTGTGGGCGAGCCCCCCGCTGCCGAACCAGAGGAATGTTCTGGCTATCTCTGTAAAGTCCTTGTCGGCTGGCGAGTCATACCGATAGGGCGTCGGAACCGGTAACGGGTACATCGGTTTGTTGGCGTAAGCGTAGGTACCCAGCGTGAAATCATTACCAAGAATCGCCAGGTAGTCGGCGGTTTCCGGTGCCCAGTTCTCCTCGATACGCTTCAGGCTGTGCGTCGCGGCGCCGCGGCGGTCCTTCAATTCCTGCAGGCGTCGATAGGCTGATGCGTTGTTGAACAGGAAGTGTGCCGTGTCCAGGTGTGCAATATTGATGCAATCGCCATTAAGTCGTTGCGCAACCCTTGCGAAATGGGTTCTCGCTGAGATGAACAGGTTGTAAGGTTTTTCGGGTACGAAGTTCGCGTTCCGGTAGTCGATGACATCAACCTCGAAGCCGAGTTGTGTCAACGCCCTGACGATCATGACGGACTCGATGTGATTGGTATGGTTGTTGTTGACGGATTTACCGTCACCGAGAAACGGTTCGACGATGTAGGCGACAAGCGCCGTCCCACGTTTCCCGCCTTCCGCATCGATGGTGACACGCTGCATGTGTCGTTTGGGTTTGTGACGTTTAAGCTCCAGGCCAAATCTGCGCAGAATCCGGTTAACGGCCATGACCTGTCTCCTTGCGGTTTACAAGTCGCCGAAATCTCCTCGCCAGGCGCCTGGTCAGGCCTGGTGATTGCCGGGGTGGCGCGGGTGGTCTAATGCTGATGTGGTTCACGGGCCAGATGGCGCCCTCATCGACCGGCTCTGTTGAAACCACCCGGAAGGACTCTTGGGCCGGCCACTGATAATCTTTGTACCAGGTCCAGCAATTGTTCGCCTTGTAAAGTGTAGCGATGTCACGGGCGAGCGCCTGATTCGTCGGCAATGTGATGACATCTCGACCGAGCTCGCCTTCGCATGCAGTCAGCAGCGCAACGGTTGCATTGCTGACATAGCCCGGCACCCAGACCCTGCATGAAGATGACTCGGCAGCCGCCATGACGGCACGGAAGACCTGGATATGTTCGGCATTGCCGTACTCACCCCACGGCGCGTGCGTTATTACGTTGCTGCACCCGTCCAGTTCATCACCCAGGCGATCCACCAGTCGCATGAAGTTGTCGGCATATACCCGACTACCACTGGACGTCCCTGGAATCTCGAGACCTTCCGCAGAGGGCACCGGTTTTGTCCAGTCGATCGCATGGAATATGTCGGCTTCACTAAGCGCAATATTCACCAGTTGGGGCAAGGGATACTGCGAAGTGCTCGCACGACGGCCCTCTGACCAGTGGCGATTTCCCGGGACGTCCTCAAAGCAAAGGATGATCTTCCCGGCATCGGCAAGGATCGAACTGAACCAGAGAATTTCATCGTCCGGGTGAGCCGCAACAATGGCAGACACTTCAGGATGATTATGTTCAGACAGCATACGCGATAATTATATTTCCTTACCGAATACTGATTGACTACCAACCGGGTGTCCAGCGAACGGTTCACTGCCGGTATTGCTAACCCTGTCTCAAAACAGCACTTCGCCACGCTTGTGGCGGATTCGTCGGCGAATCGCGCTGTATACTGGCGATAACCTGAACCCGGCCGTTTTATGGGTGGCCGAAAAATAACGATCTGAACTTTGAGACCAGATGACTAACCAGGCATTAAAAGACAGGAAAATCCTGGTAACAGGGGCAGGGGGCTTTATTGGTCATGCCGTTTGCCGTCACTTGTTGCACCTGGACGCATGCGTATACGGGCTTGGGCGCAGCCAGACGACCACGGTAGCCGAAGGGACAGACTACAGCGCTGTGGATCTCACGGACGCTGATTCCGCCAGGGAAGTGGTCGCTCGCATCAAGCCGGACTACGTCATCCACCTGGCAGGCTGTTCCGTCGCCCGTCGCGAACCGGAATGGATACCGGTAACGTTCGCGGCCAACCTGCTGACGACAGTCAACCTGCTGCTCGCCTGTGAAGCGCAGTCGGTCAAAAAGACCATTATTGCCGGATCCCTGGAGCAGCCCGCCGCCACGGACGATGCGGCGATACCGACATCGCCGTACGCGGCTTCCAAATGGGCTGCGACTGGATATGCCCGTATGTTCCACTCGCTCTATGGCACACGATCCGTGACCGCCCGGATCTTCATGGTCTACGGACCGGGGCAGGCCGAGTTGCAGAAGCTTGTGCCCTACGTTTGTCTGTCAACGGTCGCCGGGCGCAACCCGGAGCTTATGAGCGGGACCCGCGAGGTCGATTGGATCTACGTTGATGACGTTGCCCATGGCCTTGTGGCCCTGCTGGATAAAGGTCCGGATGATGGCTCCCTGGTCGATATAGGCACCGGGCGGCTTGTGACGACAGGGGAGGTTGCGCAAATCATCTGCCGGAGCGCCGGTGATACGGTGCAGCCCGAAATCGGTGCCGTTGCCGATCGCAAGCTGGAAACCGAGCGCAAAGCCGACGTTGCCCACACGCGAGAACTGACAGGCTGGTCCCCCGGTACCGCCGTTGAGGACGGACTGCGGCAGACGCTAGAGTGGTACCAAACCGAGTGTTCGGAAGGGCGTATTGCGCCGTGAAAACCGGATTCAAGGACGATTAGGAAACGATGCGAAAAAAAATGACACAGTGGCTCGGGTTGCGGATTGCCCGCCTGGTTCGGCAGGCTGAAACGACGCTGGATGCCGAGCAATTACCG
>CAZVWF010000154.1:0-3622 GCA_964630795.1 uncultured Woeseia sp.
TGCTAACTTTGGAAAAAAACATCATTGAGTTCACCAATACTGAAGAATTATTGTGCCCAGGAAAGGCCGCTCAGGACTATTAGCGGCCTCTGGATTCTTGCCTGATCATGACAGCTGAGTGGCTGGTCCTGGCACATGGCGGACACTGCTCGATCAGTCTTGTACAGCCGCAAGCACGCGACCCACGCCTTCGCGCATCGAAAGATAGGGCTGATCAGGCAGTGTGTTCCAGCCTGTCACGACAATGACCAGGTCGTAGTCAGGCAGCAATACTGGCGACTGACCACCGTAGCCAGACCCGGCGATCGCAACGCGACGCTCGCCGTCATACTCAAAATTGGAAAGCCACCACTTGTAACCATATTCTCCGCTGCCATCGTCGGTTATAGCAATGAATGGAGCCGTCGAATCGCGCACCCAATCCTCGGACAGAATTTGCTGGTCCTCCCAGCGACCTCCCGTTGACAACAGATACATGATCTTTGCCATGTCTCGCGTCGACACGTACAGACCCTCTTGCGTATCGACGAGACCCGAAGGCGTTCGCTTCCAGAAGTATTCGATGCCCAGCGGCTCGAAGAGATGCTTCACTGCATACGTTTCGAGATCCCGGCCAATAGCCTTGTTGAAGACATGGCCCAGGATCAGCGTTGCACCGCTGTTGTAGCGGAATGCATCGCCGGGCGCTGTCGCCATAGGCCGGTCCATCGTGAATCGAACCCAATCCCTTGCCTGCTGCAGATCTGACCAACTGTTGTCCGGATCCGTGTAAGCAAGGTTTTCGTTCCAGTCCAGCCCGGCCGTCATCGTAAGCAAGTGCCTGATCGTCATTCGCTTCTTGCGTTCGTCAACATTGGCAACGGCTCCTGGCTCGAAGAAGTCGAGCACCGGCGTATCAAGATCTGGAAACTCGCCGCGACTGACTGCGATACCAACGATGACGGATGTGACACTCTTGGTCACGGACTGCATCGTATGCAGGTCGCTGTCCTGGTAGTAGGGATGCCACCAGGCGTTGAAATAGTTGTACGGACCCGTCAGATCGCCGACGACCAGCGGACCCGGTGTTCTCGCCTCTTCCCTGTAAATGTCCGCGTAATCGTGGCCATAGTAGCGCTCGAAAGCGATCTTCCCGTGGCGAATGACAAGCAGTGAATCGACATACCCGTACTTCCCTTCGCTGATGTCCGCATCGAAGGCCGTCAGCACACGTGCATCCAAACCCACTTCGGGAGGTGTTGTCATCGTCCAGTCGCGAGTTGGCCACGCATCCCGGGCGATCGCAACGGACGTTGCAAACAGGCAAACGATCAGTGCTGGAATGACGTGTCGCTTCTTCATGGCGTTTCCTCGTCCGGCAGTCGTACCATTCTACTGGAATTCACATCCATCCATGTCGTACCTTGTGAATTCAGGTAACTCAGGGGGATAAATCGTGGAACTGCCTATTACCGGAACCTGCCAATGCGGACAAGTAAGCTACGCGATCAGTACTGACCCGATGATCACCATCGCATGTCATTGTCAGGACTGCCAGAAACTGTCCGCAAGCGCATTCAGCCTGACCATCGTAATTGCTGCGGATTCATTCGAATTGAAAAGCGGCGAACTAAAGGTCTTTGAAAGACCGACCGATGCCGGCGGGACGGCCGTCTGCTATTTCTGCCCGACCTGTGGCAATCGCGTGTATCACGTCAATCCGGAAAATCCCGGCATCTACCGACTCAAGCCCGGGGGACTTGATAACACATCACAAATCAAACCACAGGCTCACGTCTGGATATCGAGAGCACAACCCTGGATCAAGCTTCCGGACGACCTGCCGGCCTTTGAAACACAACCTGACCTGAACGAATTCTTCGCCTCGCAACAGTCGAAATAGTCGACCGTCAGTTTTGGTCGATGTCCTCATCGTCAAGCTTGTGACCCCAATCCCGTTTGGCCTCGAGGTAACGCCTGTTGGCGTCGCCCACACCACAAACATGCTTGACGCGCGTCACGTCGGCAACGCCCAAATCGACCAGGTCTTCGACTTTTTTCGGATTGTTCGTCAGTAGACGAAACGGCTTACCACCAAGGAAATACTTGATAAGCGATGCTGCATCGCTGAAGTCACGTGAATCGTCCGGTAGTCCAAGCGAACGATTTGCCTGGTAGGTATTCTCGCCGGCATCCTGTAACACATAGGTTGCTGCTTTCGCCCAAAGACCGATTCCACGACCTTCATGACCTGACATGTAAACGATCATCCCGCCACCCTGCTCGCCGGAGATCCGCTCCAGTGCCGCTGTGAACTGCGGACCGCATTCGCAACGACCCGAGCCGAACACATCTCCCGTCAGGCAACTCGAATGCACCCGCACGAGCGGATTCTCCCACTCCGCCGGATCGCCAATGATCAGCACACTGTTCACGGCCATCGAATCGGCGAGTATCGCGAAGGACTGCTGCCCGTCACACTCACGCAGTTCGTCGGCCAGTTCCGTTGCCTTGCTGAGTTCGGTATGCCGGACGCTGGCATACCAGTCGACATCGTACTGTTTGCCGTCCCGCTCCAGCGGCAGCGGAATCGGGCCCAGGATACTGATCGCGCGTGCACCCGGCTCCGGCGCCGAGCGTGGATCGGTCAACTGCCCCTCCGCGTCGATACGCGCAAGCTTGTCCTGCTCGATCAGGCGCTCGCGAACGGCAGGGTCGATGTAGGTAAACATGGCGAGAGCCTACCATCTATCCGCGACACAGGAACCCTGAAACGCAGGTCTTGCCACCAGTGTAGCGTGTAGCCAGGCTGACCGACGGCGCAAACATGATAAACAGGGTGCCGGGAGCCGCAAACTCGCGAATGTACTAAACGGGTTCCTGCGGCAGAATGCCGGCGCTAAAAATCACTAACTCCATGAAAAAAAACATAAAATGGGCATCAGCCAGGGCATTTTTTGCCGGCATGACGGCAACGGAAACGGCCACCCGGATGACGGCGAGATGAGCCCGTGGATGCCTATTCCTGCCCTTTCCCCGGATACCGATGCACGGCCCGGCACTACCGGTTCAAACGCATACATGGTAAACATAGCGCAATCGAAACTACCCGTAGCGCAATGAACAATACAAACCAACAGTCTACTGTGTACATCGTAGACGACGATCAGGCCATTCGTCACGCGATGGAAATGCTGATGCGGTCCGTTGGACTCAACTACGAGATCTTTCACTCGGGCAACGATTTTCTCGCCAGCCACACGAATGATCGTGCCGGTTGTCTCGTCCTGGATATTCGCATGCCCGGTCTCGGTGGGCTGGAACTGCAGGACAAGCTTAATGAAATGGGCAGCACGTTACCCATCATATTCATCACGGGCCACGGCGACGTCCCCATGGCTGTAGAGGCCATGCAAAAAGGCGCCATTGACTTCATCCAAAAACCCTTTCGGGACCAAGAGTTACTCGATCGCATCGGTGAAGCGGTCAAGGCCGACCAGGAAAAACGGACAGCCCGGGAAGAGCAGCACGCCGTGCGGGATCGTATCGAGAAACTGACGAACCGCGAACGAGAGGTGCTCGACCTCGTCGTCACCGGCAAGCCCAACAAGGTCATCGCCTACGAACTCGGCGTGAGTCAACG
>CAZVWF010000155.1:0-3455 GCA_964630795.1 uncultured Woeseia sp.
TCTTCAACCGGATTGTGACGCTGCGAGATAGCTGGGCAAAACTCGAAAAGCAGGCTTTGCAGAACCAGTAGGAGACCGCCAGGCGTTCTGCGGCCGAACCCCGGGGTAGCCCGCTTTACCGAAACCCGCCGTTCATACCCGGTCAGATCATCGATCCGCCAGGGTGGCAGTCGCAGGCTCAGTTCGAAAAAACAACAATCGGCGCGCCGCGTTCACAGCCGAGTCCTGCGGCCGCACTTTCTTCAGCACGGGCAACCTCGATGACACCGAATGAATTCACCAATGCCAGGTAGTCCCCCGGCGTTGCCCGTCCATAGGTGGGCTTCATATCAATCCGGTGACCGGCGACCTCTACCTGCGGGCAATGAAACGATTCAATCAATGCGGCATCGATGTTGCTGATCAGGTTGCCAAAGGCGTCCACGGTGACGATAACGCCCGCGACCCGGTCGGCGCTGGTTTCCGGTTCGTCGAGCCAGCCCGGTGTCCAGTTTTGAAAACCGGTGCCCACGTCGTCGAGCGTGATGCGCCCGGCCGCGAGTTCCGCCGCGACCGGTGCAAATATGTCGCGTCCCTGGAACGTGAGACTGGACTCTCCGATGTCGATGGTCGTCAACCGGTCCTCGTCGAGACGACAAACCCGGTCTGCTTCCTCAAGGATCGGCGCGAGAAGCCCATTATCCGGCGCGAGGAAAACATGCTGGTCTTTTTGCGCGATGATGATTTCGCGCTCCGTCCCGACGCCCGGATCAACGATAGCGATATGCACCGTGCCATCGGGAAAGTAGGTGTAGGCGCGGCTCAGCCAGAAGCCGGCCTCGGGTGGCCAGTGTGCTGGAATGTCATGGGCGAGGTCGATAACTCGCGCATTGGAAAAGCGACCGACGATTACTCCGGTCATCACTGCGGCGAACGGGCCTTTGTGGCCAAAATCGGTGGTGACGGTGATTACGCCAGACGGGTTCCAGTCAGTCATGGGACGGAATCATACCGTCCCGTCACCCCGCCTGCACAACCGGGACCTGGTGCCGCCGGAACATCGCACGGGCCCAGTAGATGAATGACGTATCGACCATCGCGATCACCACTTTGAATACATATTTTGCAGCGCCGAGCTTCAATGCCGTTACGAGGTCAACCACGCCCCACCAGGCCACGAGCGAGAAGATTGCTGTGTCGACGATCTGTGAACTCATCGTGGACAGGTTATTGCGTAGCCAGAGCCATTTCCCGCCGGTGAAGCGCCGGATCTGGTGAAACGCCCAGACGTCGAAACTCTGGCTGATGAAGTAGGCGAGCAGAGAACCGGCGATGAACCGCGGTGTGAAGTCCAGAATGGTTGCGAAGGCATTGTGAATGTCATTGGAAAATGCTGAGGTTTCCGGCCGGTCACTCGGCTGGAACATCAGTGCAAAGCTCAGCATGACGAGGACAATCACGCTGACGGCGAAGCCCATCCTGACCGCCTTTTGTGCTTCGGCGCGGCCGTAATTTTCGCTCAATACGTCGGTGGCAAAAAAGATACCCGAGTAAAAAATGACGCCCAGCGTCGTCTCAATGCCGAAGATGACGGTGAGTTTGGGCCCCTGGAGATTGGCGAGAATAATGGCTGTCGCGATGGCGACCTGCAGCCCGGTCTTGCCGAACAGTCGATATAGCATCACTGTTGCAGCCAGGTCCGTCAGCAATACCGTCAGCCAGAGCAACTCCTGGCTCTGCGCGAAAAACTGAACAACAACGTCAGGGAACAAGAGTCTGGCTCAGCTAGCGGGCGCCGTATCGATATACCGGTCAAGATGAAAGTCTGCGTTGCCAAACGTAGCATCGATGGCGGTCATGCGCTTGAAGTAATGGGCAATGTCGAGCTCCCAGGTAACGCCCATACCACCATGCAATTGCACGGCCTCGCGTGCCACCTTGATGCCCGCTGTACCCACCTGGTACTTGAGCGCGCTGATTGAGTGCCGCGCTTCCGGATCCTCTGCCGTACTCAGCATGACGCTCCAGTACAGCAACGAACGGCTTTGTTCACAGGCAATCATGGTATCGACCATGCGATGTTGCAGTGCCTGGAATGTTCCGATCGGAACGCCGAATTGCGTACGGTTTTTGGAGTACTCGACGGTCTTGTCGTGCATGGCCTCCATGATGCCGACCGCCTCAGCCGAAATCGCCAGCGTGGCTTCGTCGATAACGGCCTGAAGCGTTGCGAAACCCTTGTCGACATCACCCAAAACGGCAGTTTCATCCACGGTTACATGATTGAAATCGATATCGGCTGCCTGCAACGCATCGACAGTGGGATAGGGTCTGATCTCGACGCCGCTGGCGTCTGCCGGAACGACGAGCAGCGTAATACCGTCCTCGTCCGCTGTGTCGCCGGAGGTCCTCGCCGGAACTATGATCATGTTCGCGGTGCCGCCATTCAGGACCATGGTCTTCGCGCCACTCAAGACGTAACCACCGCCTTCAGCTTTCGCATGCGTGGCCACGTTGCGAATGTCATAGCGTGCCTGTGGTTCTGCGAATGCCAGTGCTGCATGAGATTCACCGGCAATAATCGGTGTCAGCCACTGTTTACGTTGCCCGGTTGATGCCGCGCGGCGCAGTGCACCACCGGCGAGCACGATATTGGCCAGGTAGGGCTCAACAACCAGGCCGCGGCCGAGTTGTTCCATGATCAGCATGAGTTCGATCGGTCCGCCACCCAGCCCGCCGTCTTCTTCCGCAAACGGTACCGCCGTGACACCGAGCTCCGCAAAAGTGGCCCACATCTCGCGGCTGAAACCTTCATCGCCGGCGGCATTCTTCTGCCGGGACTCGAAATCGTATTCGGCATCTATAAAGCGGCCAACACTGTCGGCAAGCATTGACTGGTCGTCGGTTAATGAGAAGTCCATGGTTAATTCGTCCTACAGTCCCAGCACGTGCTTGGCGATGATGTTTTTCTGGATCTCGTTGGAACCGCCATAAATCGACGCCTTGCGATTATTGAAGTAGCGCAGCGACGTGCTCGTTTCCGCGCCAAAGCCGATCCGTTCATCGTCCGGAAAATCAAGCGCGTACTGGGCGGGGACGTAGGGCAATGCGTAGTAGCCTGCGGCTTCCATCATCAATGCATCGATGGCCTGTTGAACTTCCGTGCCGCGAATTTTGAGCAAAGACGATTCCGGTCCCGGTGCTTTGCCGACGGCGACAGAGGCGAGTGTCCTGAGTTCCGTGTATTCGAGCGCCTTCAACTCGACCTCAATGGCCGCGAGCTTGCGAACGAAGTTTCGGTCTTCAATGAGGGGTGCTGCCCCGTGGATGGATTGCCGTGATTTTTCACGCAGGCGATCGATGCGATATTGCGAGACGGCGACGCCCGCAATGTTTGTTCTTTCGTGCTGCAGCAATACCTTGCCGTAAGTCCAGCCTTTGCCTTCCTCGCCGACCAGGTTTTCGACAGGTACCCG
>CAZVWF010000156.1:0-3440 GCA_964630795.1 uncultured Woeseia sp.
ACGGTTGCACGTGTTAACCAGGAGCTGAAAAACCGATCGTCAATTGGCTTTATCTTTGTCGGCCGTGATGGCGATGGCAGCCTGAATGGCAATCCAGGTCTGGATGAGAACAAAACGTACGCGGTCGACGGGCGGCTCGGCATTGGTGACAACTTCCTCCTGCAAGGCTGGCTGGCACAGACGGACACGCCAGGCCTGTCCGGCGATGACAGGGCTTTCTCGATCAGTGGCGACTACAACAGTGCCGCGTGGTCGAATTCATTTAATTACACGGAGGTTGAGGGTAACTTCAATCCCGAGGTCGGGTTTCTGTCGCGCTCGGACTATCGCAAGTTCGAGGGACTCGTGCTGCGTCGATTTCGACCGGAGAATTTCGGCAGGATCTTCGAGCTGCGGCCTCATATGCTCTTCCGTGGCTTCTGGGACCCGACCGGCTTCCAGGAAACTGGTTTCCTGCATATCGATAACCACTGGGAGTTTCAGTCCGGCATGGAAATCCATACGGGCATGAACCTGACTCGTGAAGGCGTTCGTGATCCGTTTGAAATCGTGCCGGGGGTTGTCATTCAGCCGGGCACCTACGACCACATGGAGGCGCAACTGGTCTACACGGGTGACCAGTCTCAGCCCCTGAGTTTCAGTACGCGGATGAACATTGGTGGCCGGTTCGGCGGTGATCGAGTCTCAGCGCGTAATACGCTGCGATACCGGATTGGTGAGAAATTCAGTTCAGAACTCACGTATATCTATAACGCCTTCGATCTGCCGGTGCCGGGTGGCGACTTTACGGCCAACCTGACTCGTATTCGGCTTTCCTACTCGTTTACGCCAAAAATCCTCGTGCAGTTGCTGGCGCAGTACAACGAGCAGGCCGATACGGTGTCTACGAACTTCCGCTTCTCGTGGTTGCAGTCGGCCAACGCCGGCTTCTACCTCGTCTACAACGAGCTGGATGAACGAGGCATCGGTGCGCCGCCGCGTGGCAAGGAAATCATTGTCAAGTACAGCCGGATCTTCGACGTTTTCAACTGATCCACTTGCAGGAAAGACCCCGTCTGCCATAGTGTTCGGTGAGGGGAGGTGCCGATGCAAACAACTACGAATAAAGCGCTTATAGCGTTTCTGTCCATTTTCCTGCCCGTGGCGTTTGTTGTAGCTGACGACCGTCCGCGGGCGCGCGAAATCGGCCTGGTCGTCGGTACGATGACACCGGGCGAGTACAATGCCATCACGGACGTGCCGGGGGTCCTCGTTGGCCATTCGACGATCATCGAGGGCGACGATATACGCACCGGCGTGACCGCCATCATTCCGGGTCCGGGCAATCTCTACACACACACGATGCCAGCGTGGGTTCACGTCGGTAACGGCTACGGAAAAATGATCGGTGAAACCCAGGTTCGTGAATTCGGCGAGCTCGAAACACCCATCCTGCTGACCTGCACGTTGTGTGTCTGGAGTGCCGCCAATGGTCTCAAGGAATGGACCTATGACCAGCCCGGGATGGGCGAACATACGGTCAATCCGATTGTCGGCGAAACCAATGACGGCAAGGTCAACAATATGTGGGCCGACCCGGTGCAAAAGGAGCATGTCTACGAGGCGCTGGAAAAAGCGGCGTCGGGCCCCGTGGAAGAGGGTAGTGTTGGTGCCGGTACTGGCACACAGGCATTCGACTGGAAAGGCGGCATCGGCACGAGTTCGCGTGCCCTCCCGGAGTCTCTGGGTGGCTATACGGTTGGTGTTCTTGTCCAGACCAATTACGGCGGCGTGTTGCAAATGAACGGTGCTCCCGTCGGCCGGGAACTCCGTAACTATTCCTATATGCGCGATCTGGAAGCGACCGGACGCGAGAAAAACCAGGAAGACGGGTCCATCATGATGGTGGTTGCGACCAACGCGCCGCTGAATGCTAAAAGTCTTGAAAGGCTGTCCATGCGATCGATGATGGGGCTGGCGCGTACGGGTTCGTTTGTGAGCAATGGTTCCGGCGATTACGTTATCGCGTTTTCAACCGATCCCGGCGTACGTCGCCCGAGAGAAAGCGACGCTCCGATCGATACACCATCACTCGTCAATGCATCGATGTCACCACTTTTTGCGGCTGCCGCAGAGGCGACCGAAGAAGCCATTTACAATGCCATATTGAAAGCGACGACGGTGTCCAGTGCTCGCGGAACCCGAGAGGCCATTCCGGTCGATGATGTCGTACGCGTGCTCGAAAAATACAATGCGTTGAACTGGGACCAGTCGATCAGCCCCGGTAATACGAAAAACTAGTACAGGGATAACACCATGACTATCATCCTGCGACGCGTCATTGTGGCGCTGGCTATTTCATTGATGTCCGTTGGGGCGATTGCCCAGGACGACTACTTCTTCCCGGCAGCGGATTACGATCCGGCCATTCCGACAGTCCAGTCGGTACTCGGATACGCGCCCGGCGAGAGGATTACCTGGCACCGCGATGCTATCCGCTATTTCGAGGCACTGGCCGAGGCCGCGCCAGACCGCATATCAGTGCATCGTTACGCAGCGTCCTGGGAGCGTCGTGACCTCATCTACGCCATCGTCACCTCGGCTGACAACATGGCGCGTATCGGTGACATAAAAAAAGGCATGCAGCGCATTACCGACCCTCGCGTGACCTCGCGGGCCGAAGCCGAGCAGATTATTGCTGATCAGCCCGCTGTTACCTGGTTGTCATATGGCGTGCACGGCAACGAGATTTCCTCGACCGACGCCTCGATGCTGACGGCCTACCATTTACTCGCTTCGCGTGGTGATGCCCGGGCAGCGCAAATCCTGAACGATACCGTTGTGATCATCGACCCGATGCAGAATCCGGATGGACGCGATCGTTTCCTGCAACACTTCACCGGTGCGGAAGGACTGGTGCCGGATGCCGACCGGATTTCTGCAGAACACGATGAGCCCTGGCCGGGCGGTCGCACGAATCACTACCTGTTCGACCTGAACCGTGACAGGTTCATCATGACGCAGCCGGAAACGCAGGGGCGCATCAGGATCGTCCAGGACTGGTACCCGGTGGTCTATGTTGACCTTCATGAGATGGGTTCGGACAGCACCTACTTCTTCGCGCCTGAAGCGGATCCCTTCAATCCGCATCTCACATCCGATCAGCGGACGAACCTGCCGTTGATCGGCCGGACGAATGCACGCTGGTTCGATCAAATAGGCAGTGACTATTTCACGCGCGAAGTGTTCGACGCCTTTTATCCTGGCTACGGCGCCAGCTGGCCCGCCTACCTCGGCGCGCTGGCGCTGACATACGAGCAGGCATCGTCACGCGGCCTCGTCGTCCGCCAGTATGACGGTGTCGAAATGTCTTATGCATTCACCGTGCGCAATCACTTCATTACGTCGCTTGCTACGGCCGAAGCTGTGCAGGTCAATCGCGTCAAACTACTGACCGACCT
>CAZVWF010000157.1:0-3426 GCA_964630795.1 uncultured Woeseia sp.
CTACGGCCACTCGTCACCGTGCTTACCGACCAGTTCCGTGCGCATCAGTCCGGCACCCGCCGGCGACTTCATCGTGATCGATGACTGGATTTCTGCGACTTCCTCTTCCGTGAATGGCTCGATCGCGGGAGAATCATCCGTCAGTTCGAACACGAGGTAGTTCAGCGCCGCTGCAATGTCAGCGGGAGACATCGGGCCTGCATTGCCGGCCATCACGCCAAAGTATTGTGTGCCCGCCACCTCGATCGTGCCCATTAGCCCATATGTGACGACGGCAACCAGGTATTCCCGGGCGCCGTCGAGCGTGGCTATCCTCGTTGCACGCGTTCGAACCGGCGGAAAAGCACCGGGCACGCCCGTACCGTCAGAAAGGTGACAAGCGGCGCAACTCGCATAGGCGGCGCCGTCATAGTCATCCTGGGCAAGGACTGGCGAAACAAGCATCGCAATGCCAATCGCTGTCATGCCGAGTCGCTTCATTCGTCGAGCGCAGTACCAATGACGATTGCTGTCGAACAATGGTACATGCTGCTGGCAGTACCGAGGCACCAGTTGAGATCGTTCGACACGCGCGGGTTATACACGGGCCGGTCGCCTTCATTGCGCTGACACAGGCAATTACCGCAACCCGCTTTGCCACAACAATCGTTGTAGGAAATGATGTAGTTCCTGTCGTCAACAGGATTGTGACAGGTTCCGATCCAGGTGATCGGCGACATCTCGGTGCCGGGGGGGCACGAATTCATCGAACCGCCACAACAGCCACAGAGAAAACCATCGATTGCACAATAGCGCCAGTAACTGCAGTCGTCCGGGTCACCCGATTCCTGTGGCGCCGGATTCTCCTGCGCCCGCGCAACGGGTAATAGCGGTACCGTGGCCGCACCGCCGACGACGACACCGGCAAGTTTACCCAGGAAGCCCCGACGCGATGTCCGTTGTGCAATGCCTCGCGCCGTGCCTTCAGCCGATTTATCAAGCCATCCATTCAGCCATTTCATGTTGTTCTTTCCTCAGTGTATTCAGTGCGTGCCGTGAATCAGGAACGGCGTCTGTGCGCCGGTTCCGGAGAGCGTCCTAAGGTAGTCACCGCTACCGATGTCGTAGACGTCTACTTCAAGATTGATGTTCGTCGTAATGAGCAACGGTGCATCATCGTTCGTCAGCCCGAAAGTGATGGCCGGCAGCTCAAGCGCGATACGATCAATCCGCGATCGGGATTCGACGTCGAATACCCAGATTTCAATGCCCGGGTCCTTGTGGGATCCCTCGTAACCTTCGGGGTGCATCAACACGTATAGCCGGCCCGCGGCGTCCGCACCCGTGACCTGGAGACCGCCCGGTCGCCAACCCTCATCCCCTTCGCCAATGAGTGACCATTCATCGCCGACTTCGGGCGAATCGCCCGACAGGTCGACCGGTATGACGCGGCCAAGGAACGTCGGAAAATAGGCAACCCCGTCGATGAGGGCTGGTTTCTCCATGACCGGATCATTATTGGCGTCGAAGAAAACGTCGGTTCGCGATGTCGATGCCTGATTACCTTCGCCATCGAGTCGTACGCCCAGCATCGAGCCATCCGTGCACAATGATGCGAACGCACGGCCGGCCATTGGATACACAAGCGAGCATCCCGGGATGGGAATCTCTGTGAGAAATTCCCGGTTTACGATGTCAACTACAGATACGGACGTCGCCGGCGTGAAGTTGTACGCCAGCAGTATCGACTCGTCGTCCACAGCCTGCAGGTGATAATTCGTCGGCATGCCGCTTATGCGCTTGGGCGGAATCACGATTTCCCCGGTCTGCGTCAACGACGTCTTGTCGACGATGGAAATGACATCGGTCCGCTCACCCCGTGAGCCCCGCGAAAAAAAGGACTCCGCGATGTACATCTCGGGACGGGACTTTGCCTGGTAGAACTGGGCGATAAATGACGCGTCGACCATCCCCTTGACGCGCTGCTCGGGGTCGTCGGAATCCGCATCAACGACGATGATCTTGCCATTCAGCATATGAAAGAACGCACCGTCCTGTAACAGGATCCAATGCGGTGGGTAGCTGTCCGGCAGCGTCTCTATGACGCCGGTCGGTTCGGGCTGAATCTGCCCGAACGCCGACGATGCGGCGAGCAGTATCAGTAGCGGTAGTTTCTTCATTGTTCTACGCAGCCTTGTTGATGATCTTGATTGATGTGTACGCGGCCAGGCCTTCTTCGGCAAACTCCACGCCAAGGCCGGAGCACTTGATGCCGCCGAACGGCACGTGCGGTGCGATCTCAGCGTGCTTGTTGATATAGACCGTACCCGCTTCCAGCTGGGCGGCAACGCGTGCGCATTCGTCGGCATCGTTACCCCAGACCGAGGCGTCCAGGCCAAAGTCCGTTCCATTGGCCCGCGCGATTGCGTCGTCAACGTCCGTATAGGTGATGATCGGTAATACCGGCCCGAACTGCTCTTCATCCACGAGTCGCGTGCCATCAGAGATGCCGGTGACGAAGGTGACCGGGTAGAAGTAGTTCGGCCCGCCCATCGGCTCACCACCGGTGACACAGGTTCCCCCATTGGCTTTGGCGTCTTCGACAAGCTCGATGACGCGCTTGAACTGACGTTCGTTCTGCAACGGCCCCAAAATGCTGCCTTCATCCATACCATCACCCACCGGGATGTTGGCCGCCATACCGGACAGTGCTGCCACGGTGGCGTCGAGATCGTCTTCATGGACATAAAGACGCTTGAGCGCACCGCAGGTCTGGCCGGAATTGATCATGGAGCCAAAGAACAGACCTTCGGCAAAGGGTGCCGGATCGGTGCCCGGCAGCATGATGCCGGGATCGTTACCGCCGAGCTCCAGCGTCACCGGCGTCACGCCACTTGCCGCACTTGCCATGACTTTTTTGCCGGTTGCGATCGAACCGGTAAATACGATCTTGTCGATGCCGCTGTGATTGGTCAGTTCTGCGCCGAGTTCATCGCCACCGGAAATGACGTTGACCAGTCCCTCTGGCAATTCTTCGTTGACCAGTTCGATCATGCGCAGCGTACTGAGCGGCGTGTACGGCGACGGCTTTATCACGACCGTATTACCGGTGCGAATGCCGGGCACGATATGCCAGATGGCGATCAGGACCGGCCAGTTCCAGGGCGTGATCGAGCCCACCACGCCCAGCGGAACCCGCTGTTGCACGACATGCCGTTCATCGCTGTCCTCAATGGTCTTTTCGGGAAGGCTCAGTCCGGCCGTAAACCCAGCCCAGGCGCCACAGCCACCAATCTCGAAATTCGAACCCATGCCGCCGAGCGGCTTGCCCTGCTCCTTGGTCAACAGCACGGCGAGTTCTTCCGCGTTGTCGGTGCAGACCTTGGCAATCGCGTTGCAGGCATCGATACGATCCTGGTCGCTCGAATTCTTCCAGGACTGAAACGC
>CAZVWF010000158.1:0-3343 GCA_964630795.1 uncultured Woeseia sp.
ATCAAGATCGGCGGGCATTTTCAGCGCACGGACATTGCAGACCTCGATGCCGTCTGGCAGCAGTCGCTGTCCGACGAGGAGGTTGAATGGTCATACGAAATGCTGTTGCACCACCTGGCATTACTCGACGTCGGCTTTTCGCGAGATCACTTGTTGCTCACTGACGGGTATTCCTGCGTGTATTCGCTGACGGAAAGCGAAGTGCCGTACGTGACCAATGCGGTATTGCCGGACGGTAGCCCGGATCCGGACCTGGTCGTCGTTGGCGGTATGTCGGGCGTCGGCGCAAAAGGATCTCTGGGATACGGGGTTATTGCGGCTGATTTGCTGTTCGGACGGACCGAGCAGGATCCTGTGTATCTCGCGGCTCGGGAAGCGTTCGGCTTTGACCGGATGAAGCGCGATACGAATTCGCAAGGAGATTAGCGAAGCGATTCAAATACCGGCATCTACTCGTCGCGATTCTGTTTAAAAGCGTTGCGACAGGCACGCCGATGACAGCACGCCGTTTCGCCAGGCTGCCGACTGAGTTTTGACCAATGGCTGGTCTGCAGCGTAGATGCGACGCAGCTGTGGGTGGAATCAGTCGTTACCAGGGACGGCGATTTCGTAATCAGGGGTTCCGGGTTCGTTTGATTCCCAGCATGCTGCAGAGAAACGAGAGCTGAAGGGTCTGGAAGCCGAGCGCCAACAGCACGACGCCAAAAACGACGGGGCGCAGCGTCACCTGTATGTCGAGAGGCGAGAAGCCGCCGGAAGCCCACGACCAGGCCTCTCCGCCGACCAAGATCAGTCCGAGCCCGATCAGGAGTCCACTGGCAATCAGTCCGCGCTCGAGATTCATAATTTCGAGACTCTTGGCCATCCAGGGTGCAGGAGGACCGATTTCCTCTTCCACTGCGAAGACGCGTGCTGCGATTCCCGTTGCCATTGCCTGAAACCCGACGAGCACGAAGACGCCGGCCACGAGCATCGTATGGATGTCGAAGGTCACGATCCCGAGGCTGAAGGAGCCGAATCCCAGCACGGCCATGAGCAACAGCCCCAATGAGAACAGCAAGCTTCCCGGGATAAAGAGAGTCCACCGCGGAGAGAGGGTTAGCATGAAGCGGAGATGTCGCCAGCCATCGCGCCAGGTTTGTAGATGCGGGGGACGGGATCGGCCGTCGGGGCGCAACGTGATGGGCACTTGCTCGATTTTCAATCGTCGCGCGGCGGCTTTGGCAATCATCTCCGTGGCAAATTCCATTCCCGCAGTTCTCAGGTCCATCTCCCGATAAATCTGCCGGGACAAGGCGCGCAGCCCACAATGAAAATCGGAGATCGGCGTTCGAAACAGGACACGGCCGAGAAAGCTCAGTACGGGATTGCCCAGATACTTGTGTAAAAAGGGCATCGCGCCCGGTTCGATACGGCCGTCGAATCGCGAGCCCATGACCATGTCCGCGCCCTCGCGGAGTGCCTCAATCATCGGCATGGCTTGCCTGAAGTCATAGCTCTGGTCTGCGTCTCCCATGATCAGATATCGTCCGGCTGCGGCATCGAACCCACCCATGAGTGCGCTTCCGTAGCCGCGTTGTGGCACGTCGACCACGCGTGCGCCGAGTGTGCGCGCGATCTCCTGCGACCCGTCGGTGCTGCCATTGTCCGCGATCACGATCTCGGCCGAGAGTTCGTGTTCTCGGATGCATGCCTGGATCTCATCGATACAGCCGCCCAGGGTCTCGGCTTCGTTCAGGCAGGGCAGCACGAACGAAACTTCCACCTCGGCCAAGGAAGGTACGTTTGGTGAATCTGATGTGCCGGAATCGTTGGGGTTACTGGTTGTCACCATGACTGGTTGCTCTGTTAAAACAGTGTACTGCGCATGGTAACTTATATATGTTGTCTGGGGATCCGGGCTTCCGGCCAAACAGGTTCATATGACGACGGTCAATGTCGCTTTATATGCTATAGTTAAGTGCCATGTTAAAAATGCAAGGTAGCAACTATTTAATTGTTTTGATTTTATTGTTGCAGCCGATTTCTGGTTTAACACAAGAGCCCTCTCAACATCCGGATATCGACCAGGCACTGGGGGTGGATCAGCGAGTCGACTACGTTTCTTTGGTTAAATTTGGGCCCTGGGATGATCGGAACTACAGGCTTACTCTTAACGATCTTTCTTACTTGTCAGAAACCGAAGAACAAATAAAAGACCCGATTCCGGCATTTTTCCGCATAGAATTGCGTAAAGAAATGCCCAACATGCCAAAAACCGGACCTGCTCAGTATCCCCGTTCAGCTGTGCAATTGTTCCAAATACGTTACGGTGGACTACTGCAAAAACCAAAAAAATTAAATCCGGACCAAAATGAATAAGTAAGCAATATCTCAAGGAATGATGTGACTGTTAGCAACCGGGTCTCGCTTACGGCACATACGATAATCATGATTTTTTTCAGGCAAATCTGTAACCAGCGCAAACCAGCAAAGAACACTGGTCACTTGGCATTATTGTCGGCCGCGCTACTTGCTTTTTCGCTAAGCTCAGGTGCAGAACAAAAAGATCATCCTTATGAGGTTAACCAGGCAAAGGGTGTAGACCAACGCATCGACTATCGTACTTTGGAAAAATTCGGGCCATGGGACGATCGTAACTACAGCATGACATCGGCCGATCTGAATTTGTTGTCGAGAGAGGATGCGAAGATGCGGTCACAATTGCCCGCTTTTTTTCGTGTTGAGCTAAGAAGGAAGTGGCCACACCTTAGACGTTCCGGGCCTGCACAGTATCCGAGGGCTGCACTGCAGATGTTCCACAGAAAGTACGGTGGCCTTATGAGGAACGGGGCCATAGAAAGTGACCGGCGCGTATTGGCCAGGCGCCGCGCCCTCAGCCGTAGAATAGCCATACGGAACAACAAAGAGGTTCAGCTAAACGAGATCGAAGGCGCCAACGAAATTAGCGTCGAGATAAACCCGACTGATTCGACGCACGCAATTGCCGGTGCGAACAACTACGGCGGTCAGGAGATGTATTACAGCACCGATGGTGGTGCGAATTGGATAATTCAGGGTGAATTACCCGATACATGTTGTGACCCGAGTATTGATTTTTCCTCTGATGGCACGATCGCCTATGTTGCTGCTTTGTCTGGTGATATTGGTGTATCCACTTGGCGTTCCTTTGATGGAGGGCAGACCTGGGTGGATCGTGTGTACCTTACCGAATCCGGTAGTGACAAAGAGTTTATTCATGTCGATAAGTCTCCACAGTCACCCTTTCAGGACAACGTTTACCTGACCTATCACAATGGAAATGTCATGCAGTTTGCACGGTCCACTGATAGTGGCCTGTCAT
>CAZVWF010000159.1:0-3301 GCA_964630795.1 uncultured Woeseia sp.
CCGCACACCAAGATCATCGTCGTCACCGGTCATGGCGACCAGGAAAATGCGTTGAAGTCCGTCGCACTGGGTGCCTACGATTTCTATCAGAAGCCTGTCGATACCGAGACGCTGCAACTCCTCGTAGAACGCGCCTTCAATATGTCACAACTCGAGGGTGAGAATCGTCGACTACAGAATCTTGCCAGCGAGTCGCCACTGGACGGCATTGTCGCGGCGAGCGAGGGCATGCTCAGCGTCTGTCGAATGATCGAGAAAGTAGCGCCTACCGATGTTACGACCTTGTTGTTAGGCGAGAGCGGTACCGGCAAGGAGTTGCTTGCCCGGTCGTTGCATCGCCTGAGCCCACGTGCCGACAATGGATTTGTTGCGATTAACTGTGCAGCAATTCCTGAGAACCTGCTCGAATCCGAATTGTTCGGTTTTGAGAAGGGGGCGTTCACCGGCGCTGTCAAACAAACGCCCGGCAAAATCGAACTGGCCGATGGCGGGACCTTGTTCCTTGACGAGATCGGCGATATGCCGCTCGCCCTGCAGGCCAAGATGTTGCGCTTCCTGCAGGAGCGCGTCATCGAACGGGTCGGCGGTCGTGAAGAGATTGCTGTCGATGTTCGGGTGGTTTGCGCAACAAATCAGAATCCGACGGACCTGATCAAACAGGACCTGTTTCGCGAGGATCTTTATTACCGGGTCAGCGAAATTACGATCGATATACCACCCTTCCGCGAGCGTGAGGAGGGGCGCCTGATCCTGGCCCGGCACCTGCTCGCCAGGTACGCGAAGCAGCAGGGGCGGTCACTGGTCGGGTTCGACGATGACGCCAATGATGCGATCGAAGCGTATTCATGGCCGGGCAACGTGCGCGAACTGGAGAACAAGATCAAAGGTGCGGTCATCATGGCGGATGGCAAGCAAGTTACAGCGGCGGACATGGGAATCGAAAGTGTTGAAGAGCACGAGGCGAACTCGCTCAACCTGCGCGAAGTTCGGCAGCAGGCAGAATCAAAGGCGATTCGCGTCGCACTGATGAAGAATTTCGGCAACATATCGCGCGCCGCGGAACAACTCGGTGTCACTCGTCCTACGCTGTACGATCTGTTGAACAAGTACGGCCTGTCCGCCGAGGCCTATTCCAAACGCAGTGCCAATGGTGGCAGCAAGGACTGACAGCCGTGATCAGGCTTGCCGCTGATCACGGCCGGATCGGCGTTCGATCGATGTATTCCTGCATTCGACCTTCGTTAAAGAGCTGGCGGAAGAAAGAGTCCGGGTCGCACTCGAACGGATAGATGATCGTATCCGGTTCCCGCGTCCAGACGCGACGACGGATGGGGTCACGTTCGTAGTTGTCCGGGTCGTGGAGGGTAAAGACGACTGTCAGTCGATCCCCGCCATGGCTGAGCCGGTAGCGTTCTGTCATTGTGGCGTTTTCCGAGATGGGTTCACCGTTAAAGTCTCGAATGGTCTGTGCGAGATATTGGGTGTGGATCAGCAGTTCGCCGTTTTCAATGCGGCCCGTTGAATAGCCCAGTGCCGAGTTCGGGAAGAAGTCCGGGTCGTCACGGCCATCCATGAAAACGCGTCGTGTCAGGTTGAAAGCCTCGTAAAGCACGACCAGCTTGTGGTCGTCAGCGACGATCTCGAAAGGGAATGACCAGCTGATCGCAGAATAGAGGCCGGGCATCACACAGCGTTTCTGAGGTTCGTCCATGCGTGCGTCATAGTTTGAATGCCATTTTTTGGCAGCCGGTGTCAGCGCCATCGTCCACTTGCGAAAATCGAGCCCGCGCAATGGCGCCCAGATACCGGCGACATCAGAAAAATGTTCAATAGCAATGTCTGGCGATGCCTCGGCAAAGGGCTCGGCAGACCAACTGGAGCCATCCTCGCCGAATTCCGCCGCCGACTCGACGACATCGATCGACGTCAGTCGGCCGCTTATCCGATCGTTTTCGAGTACGCCGTTCAGCCTTCGCTGGAATCGGAACCCCTGGCGATCACGTGCATCGACGTAGAGCTCGATCGCATCGCCATCAATGCGGACCGGTGCAGGGCCACCCTCGACCCAGGCGATCCATTCCCCATCCCGTTTTTCTATTTCCAGCAGACCGACCAGCGGCTCCGCCGGTACCTGCACGTTGAGTGTCCACTGGCCTCTGAAGTCAGACTCATCAGCCAGAGCGACAGAAGTCGCAGCAATCAGCAGTACGGGTAGCCAGCGCATCATTGATTATCGATGTCATAGGCGACGGATCGTGACGTCAGGACTCGACCGTCTGGTAACCACACATCGAGAATCGACATGATGGTCTTGTTGGTTCGACCGATGTGACCGTGCATCCTTATTCGGTCACCGACCTGGATCGTGTCCTTCATCCAGCCGTTGCGCACCAGTTTGACCGGCGTCAGTCCGCGCGTGTCCCAGATGACGTCGTTGCCGTCTTCATCCGTCACCTTGACGTAATAGCGCACATGCGGACTTTTAAACCACACTTCGACGACTTCACCCTCGATGGTCATTGGAGCGTCCCGATCGAATTCGGCGGCGTAAGAGTGGTGGGCGACGGCCGTACCGGACGCCCACAAGGTAGCAATGCCTGTCAGCAAAACGCGATATTTCATGACTCTACAACCCATTACGGTTAACAGGGACGGATATCCTGCTTGCTGCGCCCGTCATTGGACCCCTGGCCGATCCTATCGTTGCGTCTTCTGAATTGATCAACCGATGAGAATCAGGTTGTTAAACGACTTCGGATCGGCGGGTCTCATGACGTCAGTCTAGCATCCCGCCGTTGGTGTCAGGTGGGCCAGTATGCGCCAGGATCCTGGCCGGCGATCCTGCGCTCCCAGGCAAGACTCGTGCTGACAATCGTGTCGAGGTCATCGTAATGGGGTTCCCAGCCGAGCACTTCGCGGACACGGTTGGCAATCGCGACGAGTTCGGGCGGATCGCCGGCGCGTCGCGGTTCGTCGACAATGGTCAACTTGGACTCATTGGCGCGCTCGACCGCATCCAGCACCTGGCGGACGCTGTAGCCATGCCCATAACCGCAGTTGAGGATGGTCGAGTCGCCGCCTTTGCGAAGGTAATCGAGCGCATCCAGGTGCGCGGCAGCGAGATCTTCGACATGAATGTAGTCCCGTATGCCGGTTCCGTCCGGCGTCGGGTAATCCGTGCCGAATACAGATACGTGCGAGCGTGTGCCTACCGCCGCTTCGCAAGCGACCTTGACGAGTAACGTGGCCTTTGGTGTTGACTGTCCTATCGAGCCCCCGGGTTCGCAGCCGGCCACATTGA
>CAZVWF010000160.1:0-3301 GCA_964630795.1 uncultured Woeseia sp.
TGCCAGCAGCGCCGGGCCACCGACCTCGATCCACACCGATTGAATCTGTATCGCTTCCATCAGGAGGTCAGATTAACGCCTTTTCGCACCAGATGGGCGAGTTCTTCCGTTGAATGCACCAGTGCATCGGCTTCCCAGGAGGCCGGGTCGTCGTCCGCCGTAACGTAGCCGTAGGCGGCAGCGATGGTATGCATGCCAGCAGCACGACCCGCCTGGATATCTCGAGCGGCATCCCCGATATAGATCGACCGCGACGGCTCGACGCCGGTCTGCTCGCAGGCGACCAAGAGGGGTGCCGGGTCCGGCTTTCGTTGTGGAAGCGTGTCACCGCTGATGGTGCAGGCAGCTCGCACATCGATGCCAAGCGCGGTCATCAGTGGATCTGTCATCCGCATCGGCTTATTCGTGACCACGCCCCAGGGAATGTCCGCGGCATCGAGCTGGTCGAGTAGTGGACCCAGGCCAGGAAAAACGGTCGAACGCACGCAAACGGCTTGTGTATAGCGTTCCAGGAATTGAAGCCGCAATCGCTCGTGGTTTTCCGCGTCGACGGTCGGGAAGGCGAGATTGACCAGGCCAACGGCACCGTGCGAGACATGAGAACGCGCCAGGTCGTAGGCTATTGGCGCGTGTCCTTCACTGGCTTGCACGTCGACCAGCGCGTCGACCATGTCCGGCGCCGTATCCACCAGCGTGCCGTCGAGATCAAACAGGACAGATTCGAATTCGGGTTGGGTGGACATATCAGGCTGAATCCGACCGACGAAAATGCATCAGGTAGTTCACGTCGACGTTAGGGCCGAGCGAGTACTCCTTCGTGAGCGGATTGTAATGCATGCCGATGCTGCCCTTGAGGGCCAGGCCCGCGTTGCGTGCCCAGGATTCCAGCTCGGACGGCCGGATCAGTTTCTCGTACTCGTGCGTACCCTTCGGCAACATGTTGAGTACGTATTCGGCGCCGATAATAGCGAACAGGAACGACTTGGGATTTCGATTGATCGTTGAAAAAAAGACATCACCACCCGGCTTAACGAGCGTGCAGCACGCCGAGATGATGCTGGCAGGCGACGGCACATGTTCCAGCATCTCGAGGCAGGTGACGACGTCGTATCGGCCTGCGCGCTCAGTCGCGAGGTCTTCGGCTGTCGACTGCAGATACTCCACATCGGTGCCGGACTCGGCCTGGTGCAGGCGTGCGACACCCAATGGCTTTTCCGCCATGTCGATACCGGTCACCTGCGCACCTTTCTGCGCCATGGATTCGGCAAGTATGCCCCCGCCGCAGCCAACGTCGAGAACCTTGCTGCCATCGAGACCTGCCCGCTGGCGAATGTAATCCAGTCGCAATGGGTTGATTTCATGCAATGGCCTGAAATCGCCTTCGGGATCCCACCAGCGCGACGCCAGTGCGTCGAATTTGGCGATCTCCGCTGTGTCGATGTTGTTCTTTGCGATATTCATGAGGCGTCCTGGCCGGTTGATTGGCCGATTCGTTCACGCCATTCGGCGGTACGGCGGATAATTTCGTTTTCGTCGATGTGCACGAGCTTGCCTTTCTCGACATGGTGGCGGCCAGCTACCCAGACGTCGCTGATCTGTTGCGGCAAAACGGTATATACCACCTGCGACAATGGATCGTATACCGGTTGGCTGTTGAGATGCATCAGGTCGATACAGACGAGGTCGGCCCACTTCCCGGCTTCGATCGAGCCGATATCGTCGTCCAGTCCCAGCGTCTTCGCCCCCTCAATGGTCGCCATTCTCAGCGCGGCAGCCGCCGGTAATGAGGTTGCATCTTCTGCACGGGCCTTCGCGAGCAGTGCAGCAGTTCGCATTTCGCCCGGCATTTCGATGGCATTGTTGCTGGCTGCACTATCTGTTCCCAGTCCAACTGTAACGCCGGCCGCCAGCAGATCGTGAATCCTGGCAATGCCATCGGCAAGTTTCAGGTTCGAGCGGGGGCAATGGGCGACAACGACGCCGGTATCCGCGAACAGGGTAATTTCCTCGTCGGTGAGATGGACGGCGTGAACCGCCATGAGGGACGCATTGACAAGGCCGAGTTCAGACAAACGCTCGATCGGCCGCTTGCCGGTTTCATTCACCGAATCGGTAATCTCGCCAACCGACTCGTGCAGGTGAATTTGAATCCGCTTGTCCAGTTGATCGGCCATAACCCTCAATTCGGCAAACGCTGCGTCGGAAACCGTGGGCGTAGAGTGCGGAACGAAGCAGGTCGAAATCAGTGGGTGATCGGCATAACGATCATGCACCAGGTCAGCCCCTTTACTGAGACACTCGGAGGCCGATGCGGCCCACTGGGTCGCGAACTCGATGACCGGCGTGCCCACCATTGCTCGCATCTGCAGGTCGGCGGCCGTTTCAGCGACGATTTCCGGGTAGTAGTACTGGTCGCTGAAACAGGTGCAGCCTGACAGCAGCATTTCGGCGATGGCGAGCCTTGTTCCGTCCCTGACCATTTCAGGGCCGACAAATTGTGCCTCGGCCGGCCAGATAGCCTCCCTGAGCCAGCGCTCGAGGGGCAGGTCGTCTGCAAAGCCACGGAAAAGCGTCATGGCGGCATGGGTATGCGCATTCACCAACCCCGGAATCAGCACGTGTCCCGGACGTTCGATGGCCGCGCCGGGCTCGTAGCGGCGGAGAGCGTCATCGGTTGGCAGCAGGTCGATGACACGGCCGTCGGTGACGGCTGCCGAATGCTTGTGGAGGACGTTGGTCGTCGGCTCGACCGGAATACACCAATCGGCTGAAATCAGTATGTCGCAGTGCTGCATTTTTGGTCGCCGGGAATGCACCGCCGGAGCGGTCGGGGAGCCAAGTATAACGGCCTGTTTGAGCCTGTCCAAAAGTCGCCAATATAGACTGTAAACCGTGCTGTTATGCGGTTTGCTATGGTAAACTTGCAGCCTTGATTCAGGGCGCGAACAGCGCGTGATTCAAGCGCGAAAAATACTGGAAAAAAATTCTGGAATAACCCGATCTTTTTTTGCCGCCTGTGGTTCTGCACCTGTAGACGGAATCGCCCGGCGCTGGTGAATTTGTATGTCTGAAGTCGCTCAGGAATTGCTGTCCGTCACACTCGAAGAGGAGATGCAGCAGTCCTACCTGGACTACGCCATGAGCGTGATCGTCGGCCGCGCGTTGCCGGATGTCCGTGACGGACTGAAGCCCGTGCACCGCCGCGTCCTGCACGCGATGCGGGAGCTGGGCAATGACTACAACAAGCCCTATAAGAAATCGGCTCGTGTGGTCGGTGATGTGATCGGTAAATACCACCCGC
>CAZVWF010000161.1:0-3258 GCA_964630795.1 uncultured Woeseia sp.
GGCTATAAGGGCGCCCAGGTGGCTGCCAAGACGCTGACGCTCGCCGCGATCGAACTCTTCGGGAATCCGGCATTGCGCGCTGCTGCGAAGGCAGAGTTCGACCGCCAGCGAGGCGGCGATTTTCGCTACGAAGCGCTGCTGGGGGACCGACCCCCACCGCTTGACTATCGAAACTAGGCGGGCGACAGGCACCCGTTCGCGAATTTTGTCGCTTATTTGCAACATTATTGATCTGGAAGTGCCTTAATAACCAAGATTGGATTGACACCTTGCGCTGGCAGGATTAGATTGGGTAAACCGTAGTAAGAATAAGTAAATCCGCGTACTAAAAAAACGACAATATCCGTAAAGGTACGTAGTCGATTCATTCCCGAAACGCAGGTCTCCGTCGGTGGATCTCGGGGGAAATCCAGGGTATTACATTTTGGCAACAGTTTGGCTGCTGCGCGTATCTTGTCTGCAAGATAGCGGCGCGGCATCAGTTAGTTTGATTTCATACAAGAATTGAAATCGTTTTTAAGTTGTACAAATTTAACAATGCAGGGGAAAGAAAGCATGGCAACGAAGAAATTTCAGGCGACCGCGTTATCAACCGGAATCGCCATTGCGTTGGGCGCAGCGCCGCCAACACTGGCCCAGGAGGATGAGCTCGAGGAGATCGTCGTCACGGGTTCTCACATTCGCAGGACCGAGTACGCAGGTCGGGCGCCCATCCAGATCGTGGACGCCGAGGCGATCGAGTTAATCGGTGCCGCGCAACCTGTTGAGGTTCTCAAAGAGCTGACGGTCAACAGCGGTTCCCAGTATTACAACGAGACCAATGACCGGGCCGGCGTATCACAGTTCAATATTCGCAACCTGGGACTGGGCTCGACCTTGACACTGATCAATGGCAAGCGCGCCGGTATCGCGGCGGTTGCCGACGCTTCGGGTACGGATTTTGTCGACATCAACCAGTTTCCGCTCGCCATGATCGAGCGCATCGAGGTACTGACTAACGGTGCCTCAGCAACCTACGGTTCGCAGGCGGTTGCGGGTGTGGCGAACATCATCACGCGTAAGGGCATGGAAGGTCTCGAACTATCGGGTGGTTATTCCACCGCGGAAATCGACGGCTGGCATGTCAACATGGCCGCAGGATCCCAGTTCGACAAGGGTGGATTCAATATTTACATGACCCACTACGAGCAGGGGCAACAGGGTCGTACCGAATTCCCCTGGCTGGACAACCGCCTGAACGGTAACGGCATACCGGGCCGGTCCCGGTTCCTCTCAGGAACCGGTTCGCCGGGCTCAGTTGAGCGGGCCATCCTTGGAGCAAACGGCGAAGCGGAGTCCGTATCCGGCGCCATTCGCATGCCGGACGCGGATTGTGAGGCCGCCGGTGGTGTCATCGGTGACCCGGCCGACACCGGCCTCAACCCGAATACCTGCCGCTATAACTTTGCCGACCAGGTGGGTGTGATTTCGGAGGAGAAAAGGAACCAGATGTTCGCCGAGTTCGACTGGGAAATTTCCGACGGGATCAATTACAGCGTGGAAGCCAGTTTTTCAAATAACGAGATTCAACGGCAAAACGGCGGCCAGTTGCTGGCGACAGGTAAGGCGAAAAATGGCGGTGTTACGGTTCTGCCGAGTCATCCGTTTAACTTCTATGTCGAGGATCCAGCTGATCCGGCGGGCCTGATTTACGTCGGCCCGGAGGCATGGGATCCGACTGTCCATTGTACGGACATCAACTCCGCGGCAACGTGTCAGTTCCAGACGGCGACGTTGCGCTCCATTCACCGGCCGCTGGGTGCAACCCACACGGGCACCGAGCTGTCGGAGAACACACGTCGCGAATTGAATTACACGCGCATCATGAACCAGGTGGAGTTTGCGCTGCCGAATGACTGGTACCTCGATGTCTCCCACATGTGGGCACGGGCCACGCGTAGCAGCGTCGGTCCTTCGGCCATTCGTTCTGATGCTTATCAGCAACTCATCCGTGATGGCGCCTGGAACCCGTTTGGCACGCGCGTTGCAAATGGGAACCTGGTCTCTCCCAAGGACGTAGCTGATACGGCCAATTGCTTCAATGTCGATCTCGGTGCGTGTACCGCCGCTAACTCTGTCACCGTCCAGGACCAGTGGAATCAGAACTCGGTGAGCAAAGCCAGTGCGGATTCGCAGGTCATCGATGTCGTAGCAGCAGGTGAGTTGTTCGAATTCGGCGGCAGCACCGTTGCCGCAGCGGTCGGCGGGCAATTCCGTACCGTCTCATACCGCAGTTTCCCGGACTCTCTGGGTTCTGCCGGAGAGGATGGCGGTCAGGGTATCTCGGGCGAGGTGTCCGGACGTCAGAATGTCACTGCGTACTTCGCGGAGGCCGTGGTGCCAATCACGGACATGGGCGAGATTCAGCTCGCCGTTCGCAACGAAGATTACGGCGATGGTGTGTCAACGACGGATCCGAAGGTATCGTTCGAATTCGGCCTGACTGAGACTATTGGCTTCCGTGGCTCCTGGGGCACTTCGTTCCAGGCACCGACTGTCCGTCAAACCGGTCGCGCCAGCTCGTCAGCGTTCATCGACGATCCCGCGTCGGCTACCGGCCCGGGTGGCAGCTTTGTTTGTACCAACCAGCAGGTGGCCAACAATATCTCCGTCATCGTCGAGGGTGCACCAGGGCTGACGCCGCAATCGGCTGAGAACATCAACCTGGGCTTCGTTATTCAGGGTGATGCCTTCAGGGCCAGTGTTGACTACTTCTCGTTCGACTATACGGACCTGATCGCTGCCGAGGCCGGGGCGCAGGCTATCGTGGATGCACAGTGTGCGGGAATCGAGGATACCGGTTTGCCAATCCTTGAGGATCCCAGGGTGACTCGTGACGCTACCGGCCAGGTGCGTCAAGTCAGTTCCCAGTTCGTCAACATTGGTTCTGTTGAGACGAGCGGTATCGATGTTAACGCGGACTACAGCATGGATTTTGGCGATGGTACGTTGATGTTTGACATGGGGGCTACTTACCTCCTGGCCTTCGATGTCGATACAGACGGTGACGGCAACGCGGATTTCGACGGTGCGGGAAGCAGAAACCAGTCAAACAGTTTTGCGACCATGCCTGAGCTTCGTGCCAATGCTGGCGTTACCTGGTTTTCCGGCAATCACACGGCTCGCGTCGGGATGAACCACATCGGCGGTTACACGAATGACCAGAGTAATGATGCGGAAATCAACACTTGGACCGTAGTGGATGCGATGTATTCGTAC
>CAZVWF010000162.1:0-3238 GCA_964630795.1 uncultured Woeseia sp.
GGCCGGACTTCTCAATACGGAGATGATTTGCACGTCACCGGAGGCCCGTATCACGCCGGGTTGTGCCGGGATATGGAGTGAAGAGCAGGTCGGAAAATGGCGTCACATCGTTGAATTTGTGCATACCAATAGCAAAGCGAAGATCTGCGCGCAGATCGGGCACGCCGGGCGCAAAGGAGCAACCTGCGTTCCCTGGAACGGCGGCATTGATGAGCCCTTGTCGACAGATGCCTGGGAAATTATCGCGCCTTCACCGCTGCCCTACCTGGCCCACAGCGTAGTGCCCCGGGAAATGTCCACAGACGACATGGCATCGGTTACGGACGAATTCGTACGTGCGGCCGGAAATGCCAATATCGCCGGTTTCGATATGATTGAGCTGCACCTTGCGCACGGTTACCTGTTATCGAGTTTTGTAAGCCCCGTCACCAACCGGCGTTCGGATGACTATGGCGGCGATATTGCCGCGCGAATGACGTTTCCCCTGCAGGTCGTGTCCGCAGTCAGGGAATCATGGCCTGCAGACAAACCGCTATCGGTTCGGATTTCCGCCACGGACTGGGTCGATGACGGGCTCAATGGAGAAGACATGCTGGCAGCAGCGGCCATGCTGAACGAGGCCGGGGTGGACATCATCAACGTGTCGACCGGCCAGGTCACGAAGGACGAAGACCCGATATACGGGAGGATGTTCCAGGCCCCGTTTGCCGACCAGGTGCGCAACGAAGTCGGCATTCCGACGATCGTCGCAGGCAATATCAGTTCAGCCGACCAGGCCAATACGCTGATTGCAGCCGGGCGTACCGATATCGTGGCTTTCGGGCGGGCGATGATGAATGAGCCCCATTTCGTTCTAAGCGCCGCTGCACACTATGGCCTTGCAGACCAGTACTGGGCGCCACAGTACCAGTCCGGGAAAATCATGGCCGAGATTTCTGCGGCGAAGGATAAGCAGGAAATGCTCGAACTACGCAGTGCCGCCAAGCCGCCGAACCCGGGCGAGGCGCTCGCCATCGCCGTTGCTCGCGGGGAAGTGTTGCAAAAAGAATAAGGAAAAACAATGACTTATACCAATTCCGAGATTGCCGAACTGGTCCAGCCGACCAAGGTCAACCGCCGACTCTACACCGATCCGGAGATATTCGACCTCGAAATGGAACGTATCTGGGCAAGAAGCTGGATCTATATCGGCCATGAAAGCCAGGTGCCGGACAAGGGCAATTACTTCACGCTGAACTACGGCAAGGTGCCGGTCGTCATGGTGCGTGACAACGACGACGAAGTGCACGTGTTGCATAACCGTTGTGGCCACAAAGGCGCGAAACTGGTTGACAAGCCCTGCGGACAAATCCCGGCGTTTCGTTGTTGCTATCACGGCTGGCGCTATCGCCTCGACGGCAAGTTGCTCGGCGTGCCGCATATGATCGGCTATGAGGGCACAGAGTTTGACAAGGAAGATCCGCAGTACAGCATGCAAAAGCTGCGCTCGGAGCGTTTCAGGGGATTTGTCTTTGCAACGATGAGCCCGGACGCACCTGACCTTCGCACGTGGATGGGCGGCGCGGCCGATGTCATGGATAACCTGTGTGATCGATCGCCGGAAGGCGAGGTCGAAGCGGCGGGTGGCGTGCTGCGTTATGAGCATGAGTGCAACTGGAAAATGTTCATCGAGAACCTGAATGACACGATGCACCCGATGATCGTGCATCGTTCGGTGGTCGATTCGGCGCTCGATTACATCGACACACTGCCCGAGGATTCTCCGCGGCGCGACGAGGCCGAGATCATTCCGCCGTTCGGCGCGTCCTACGAAGCATTCGAGGATACCGGCATTACGGGCTTTAAGTACGGACACCATTACGATGGTGGCAAGACGAGTATCCATGCCAAGTACACGCTCGATCCGGCATACGAAAAAGCGATGCTCGATGCCTATGGCGAAAAACGTATGCACGACATCCTGTCGTTCAACACCCATAACACGCTCTATTACCCGTCCCTGACGATCAAGTCGGCCATTCAGAATATTCGTGTCGTCCGGCCGATCGCCTACAACAAGACCATTATCGAAACCTGGTCGTTTCGCCTGAAGGGCGCACCGGATTCGATGTTGAAGCGTACGCTCTTGTATTCAAGACTGATCAATTCAAACGGTTCGATGGTTGGCCCCGATGACCTGACGGCGTACTTCCGGATGCAGGAGGGCCTGGAGTCCCAGGCATCGGATTGGGTCGAGATGCATCGCAACTTCGGTCGCGACGAATTACTGGATGATCGGACGGTGGGTCTCGGCACCAGCGACCTCGATATGCGGACCCAGTACGCTGCCTGGCGTGATTACATGACGGAGGCTGCCTGACATGGAGGTGAGTTACGAACTGATCAGGGAAATTGAACAATTCCTCTATCAAGAGGCTTCGTTCCTGGACCGGCCTGATCTGGACAGTTGGGTCGACTTGTATACGGCAGATGGCACCTACTGGATGCCGGCGATCCCGGACCAGGAAGACCCGGAAAATCATATTTCCCTCTTTTACGATGACCGCGTGCTGATGGAAGTCCGGCGGCGAAACTTCGTGCATCCGGCTGCGGCGTCAAAGGACTATGCCGTTCGGGCTTCGCACATTATTTCTAACGTTCAAGTTACTGATTTAGAAAAAGAAACAGGAAACTGCACGGTCACGTCCAATTTCCAGTGTTTTCTGTACTACCGGGACAGGCAGACACCGTATGCCGGCACGTATACGCACGAACTGGTACGCGCAGGCGAGAGTTACAAGATCAAGTCGAAGCGTGTCGACATCATCAATTGCGATGCGGCGCTGAACACGATCATTATCTATATCTGACCGTTACAGCGATTCATCGCTGGTGCGGAGATGGCGCCATTTTGGAGCGTTATCGTCTCACGATCATTAAGACTCCACCGTCGATAGCCGACCTGTTCAGGGCAAGATGACACCGAAACGTGGCCGCGCCGCGTTCTCCAGTGCGAACAGGAAAAATTGCCCAAAACCCGAGGTGATTTTCGGTACGGGACGATGTCTGATCAGCGGATCAGCAGGACCTTCTGATTGACGGGGTAGAGCCACTCCACACCACGCTCGGTGACGATTGCATCATCTTCCAGTGGTATACGAAGCTTCTTGCCATCCCACTCGGGTATTGCGGTATACGCAAACAGTTCGATCGACAGGAGATTGCTTGGCTTGATCATGTAGGTCATGCGCTCCGGATT
>CAZVWF010000163.1:0-3187 GCA_964630795.1 uncultured Woeseia sp.
ATGAAATCAATAAAGTGTTTCGCAATTTGTGCCATTTTCCTCGTCAGTCGGACGGTTGTCGCAGAACCGGATCTGTCAGGAATCTGGATGCTGTCGAGTCTCGCCAAAGAAGGTGAGCTCGTGATGACCGGGAAGGCGCTCGCGCTGCAGGCGGACTACGATCTGCTGGTAGACGATCCCAGCCTTTATTGTGAGCCGGCCAGCATTTCCAGGGTCTGGGCGAACCCGAACGTGCGCATCGCCTTCGACCGGACTGATGGGGAGCTGCTGATCAGCTATGAATTCTATGACCTCCGACGCGCGATTCCACTGGGTGATGAGAGCGTTATGTCGGATGCGCCGAGTACGGTAAACGTCGATGGCACGCCATTCGACAAGATGGGGTCATCGTTCGGTCGTTTCGATGGCGATCGCCTGGTCATTGAAACCCGAAATCATGCATTCGGGTACATTCGTACCTCGCGAGGCATTCCGCAGTCGGCAAATACGATATCGACCGAGATTCTGTGGCGACAGGGAGATGAGCTACGACTGCAACAAACCTATTTTGACGAAACGCTTTTCGTTAAACCGTTCGTGGTCGACTACGCGTTCAGGCGCATTAATGAAACGGAGCTTCCCCTGTACGAATGCACCGACGCGGATTACGAATGGTTTGAAAAACTCAATGCACCTGCCACTGGGGAGGAACGGTGAGACACCTCATATATGCAGTGTATTTCCTGCTCATTGCTCCGATTGCCTGGGCACACCATTCGACTGTTACCAACTTCACGCGCGAAGTCATCAGTGTTGACGGTGTCATTGAACAGGTCCGTTATCAGAATCCCCATGCATCCGTGCTGATTCGCCATACCGACGGCTCGGGCAAAGATGTCTACTGGCTTGTCGAGACGGCCGCAAGAACGACACTCGAGCGCAAGGGCATTACGCTCGACGTGCTTGCGATCGGGTCGAAGGTCACGGCGTCCGGTTTGAAAGGACGCCGCGCCAACACAATGTACCTCCGCCGGATCGAGTTCGAAGACGGTCGCGTGTTCACGCCGGATGCAGAGTCAGTAACGATTCGCGACGAGAATATTCGCCGTGCGCTCGAACAGATGGCCGATGACTTCGCCAACCTGCAGATGATGGAGGGCTTTGATTACGAAATGGACCTGGACGAGGCGTATCGCTGGCAGGACGAAATGGTCGAAATCATGGCGCCCGACTTCGGCGAAGTCATTGGCTACAAGACCGGCGGTCACAATGCCGGACCGACGTTTCCAACCTTTCCCCCGGATGGCATTCGGGCTTACTTGCTGGCCGGGTTCATGCGTGAGGACGGATTCACCGTTCGCCCCGACGAAACCAACGTGGGATTCCTCGAAGCCGATTTCGCGTTCCGGGTAGGGGATGCCTCCATCAATACCGCCGAAACGGACCTGGAAATCCTCGCTGGACTGGATGCAATCATTCCCTTCGCCGAGGTGCCGGACCCCTACTATGTGCCGGATACACGTTCGGTGAATGGGACGATCGTATCCAACATGGGGTCCCGCTTTTCCGTGACCGGTGAGCCGTTGATGATCGAGGCCACTCTGGAATGGCTGGAGCGCATCAATAATTTCGAGTTCGCCGTGCTGGACGAAAACGATACGGTCATCCAGACCGGGCAAATGAAGGGCTGGTACGAGCCAGTGACGGTCGTTCGGTGGATTCGCGACCAAATAAGGCAGTCCGGCAAGGAACTTGTGCCTGGCCAGATACTCTCATTGGGTAACATCGGCATCCTTCGTCCGCTGCAGGAGGAAAATCCGAGAGGCCCCATGTACACGAGCAACCAGTTTAGGCTGGAGTATTACGGCTTGAAGGATGACGGGCCGGCAACGGTAACCATCAACGTAGACAGAAGATGACCAGATTCCGGATCACTGCTTTAAGCGCACTGGCGCTTCTGGCCATGACGTCGCTTGCCACTGCCCATCACGGCTGGGGTGGCTACACGCAACCGCTCGGAATGACCGTCACGGTTACAGAGCTTGCGCTGCGCAATCCTCATGATCGTCTCATCGTTATCGATGCCGACAGGAATGAATGGAACCTTTTGCTCGCGCCGCCGGCCAGGAATCGCCGCTTCGGCTTTTCCGAGGAATCCGTCAGCGTTGGTGATCAATTGGAACTATTCGGCCAGAAGCACCCGAAGCGCAACGAAGTCAAAGTGCATTGCCTTTATCGCGAAGGCGAGATCATCTACACCTACCGTTACGATAACGGGCGTTCCAGCCTGTCCAGAAGTCGACGAACCGACCGGAAAGGCTGCTAATCGAGCGTCTTTCGGTACTGCCGGGGTGACATTCCAAACCAGCGACGAAATGCGCGTGTCAGGGCGGCCGTCTCGGAGTAGCCCAGGCGGCTCGCAATTGTCGCGACGGGCAGGGATTTCTGCCTGATCAACAGGGACGCAAATGACTGCGCGGCCTCATCGTAGATTTTTTTGTAGCTTGAGCGCTCTTTGCCGAGGCGTCGATGCAAGGTCGATTCTGAAATCCCCATGCGGGCAGCGATGTCCCGTGCCCGCAGGCCGGCACCGAGGGCTTCGTGCGATAGCTGCTTGCGAATGATGTCGGTGAACGAATCCGCGCTGTCGATTTCTGCAATCGATGACTGAATATAGGATTCCAGGATCGGAAACAGGAATGGATCGCTGGAGCGCGACTGCGTACTTAGCAGGTTCGAGCGAAAGTGGAGGCGGTTTGCGCGGCGACGAAACAGGACGGGCGCACCGAAGACATGTCGAAACGGTACCTTGGCCTGTGCCGGTTTCTCGTGCTCAAACTCGACCATTGTTAGCTGACAGGCGCCGCCCGTGAATTGCTTGATCAGGTTCCAGGTAGCGCCTATCGAATATTCGCTGTCCTGGCGACGATTCAGAATTCGATCGTCGAGGACGCCGTAATCGACATGCGCGTACTCCTCGTCGAACTCAATCGATAGTTGAGAGTGTTCCTGCAGTGCCTGCAGGTAATGGCCTGGATTTCTGATCGCAGCCTCCAGCGTCTGCGACGCGAAAAACATATAACTGATGACACCGAGCATTTCTGGTCCGCCGAGTTGTGACAACTTCAGGCCCAGGTAGGGCTGTTCCAGTTTTACCGCCAACCACTCGAACAGCGCTATGTACCGTCGCGGTGAGACTTTTGCCGTA
>CAZVWF010000164.1:0-3139 GCA_964630795.1 uncultured Woeseia sp.
ATGGACGATTTGTTGCCACAAGGTAATCGGCTGCAGATTCTATCCCCTGAAGAGTATGAACTGCTTTGGGGGCTTCCTCAGTTCACGACGTCGGAGCGGCAGTTGTTTTTTGCACTGACGCCTCGCGAACAAAGCTGTTATGAGCGTCTGAGAACGCGCCGTACAAAGGTGCATTTTCTGCTGCATCTTGGCTACTTCAAGGCTCGCCAACGATTTTACGTCATCGACATTGACGCGATGAGCGAGGACATCGCGTACTTGAGCAAGCGCTATTTTATGGGTGCTGAGACTCATGATTTGAACGTGTCAAAGCATACGCGGCGGCTGCACGTGTCGTGGATTCTGGAGTTGTTCGGGTTTCGTCAGGCCGACCCTGCAGAACGCCTGTCACTGGAAGAACGAGCGCTGAAAGCGGCACGGGTTTCGAGTCGCCCGGTCTATGTATTGCGCGATCTTGTGGACCGATTACGCCAGCAGCGTATCGTTCTGCCTGGATACACCTATCTCCAGGATGTGGTGCGCCGCGCATTGTTGTTTGAACGCCATCGATTGTCGCACGCTCTGAACACGTCCATGACGGCCGAGGATCAGCGCATGCTGGATCGCTTGCTTTCCGATGTTGATGGGTTGCATGCCGTCACGTCGATAAAACATCATCCCAGAGATTTCAGTCACAAACAGCTGTTATCAGAGATTGACCGCGGCCAACAATTGCGAGAACTGTATATCGTTGCCCAGCGGATCATTTCCCATGCACAGTTATCCGTGGAGAGCGTGCGATTCTATGCGTCACTCGTGGACTATTACACCGTCTACAAGCTCAAGCGCATGAACCGGTCAATGGTCCGACTGTATTTGCTGTGTTTTGTGCACGACCGATATCAACGCCTTAATGATCATCTCATTTCTGCCTTTTGCGTTTTGATCCGCCGCTATGTTGACGAGGTCAACGAGCGTGCGCGAGACGCCTATTATTTGCACCGGCGCCAAGCCAATGAAGACATCGACCAAGGCGCAAAACTGTTGTACCTGTTTATCGATCCCGATGTTCCCAACGACAGGCCCTTCGGGGAGGTTCGTGCACAAGCGGATTCATTGTTGTCGGCTGATCGGATCGCCCGGTTGTGCGACCACCTTGCCGGTGATGCAGGTCTCGACGAAGGCCTGTTTGAGTGGCAGGCTGTAGACGCAGTGATGCCCAAGACAAAACGCAATCTACGTCCGTTGCTACGTTTTTTGGCATTGACCGGCACATCGTCACACGAAGGATTCTTAGCAGTGGTTCATGCTTTTGCGGAAGCGTTTGACGAAGGTCGTCCGATACCGAGCGATCATCTGAACCCGACCATTGTTCCGGAACGGCATCGCCGTTACCTGTTGGCCGCAGGCTCAATGCACCGTGACCGTTATGAGTTCCTGATTTACCGACAATTGCGTGATCGGATCGAGGCTGGCGATGTGTTCTGCGCCGAGAGTGCGCGATATCGCAGTTTCGAAGATGACCTTGTCGACGAAGCAACCTGGGCGGAGAAAGACCGCCTGTTACCGCAAGTTGTGGCCCAATCCGCGCCGATCAACACGCAGCTCGAGAACCTCAAGCAGACGCTCAACGAACGGTTTGATCAGGTCAATGAACGCATCCAGGGCGGCGAAAACCGCTTTGTACAAGTTCGTAATGGTCAAGCTGTTTGGGGTCGTGGACACAGTTCCGAGCCTGGCGATAATCACGAACCACTGTTCGATGCCGCTGAGAGAATCGACATCGATCAGCTGCTGTTGTACGTCGATCGGCGCACAGACTTCTTATCCGCCTTTGAGCACGTCATGGGCCGTTATCAGCGCGATAAAGCGAGTCCACCAATCACGATTGCGGCCCTCATGGCCTATGCCACGAACATCGGTGTTGGACGTATGGCCGAGATTTCTAATCTGACCCGTACGCAGCTCGCCAACACGGCCGCGAACTTCATACGGCTGGAAACGCTGAAGGAAGCCAATGAACGACTGGCCAATGCCACTGCGCGCTTACCCATCTTCAGATACTACGATATTGGCGATGTGGTGCATTCTTCCAGTGATGGCCAGAAATTTGAGTCAGCAATACCTACTGTGAATGCACGGCATTCGGCAAAATATTTTGGCTTGAAAAAAGGTGTGGTTGCTTACACTTTGCTGGCCAGCCACGTGCCGCTAAGCGCTCGCATTATTGGCGCCAACGAGCACGAAAGCCACTACGTATTCGATGTGTTGTTCAACAATTTGACCGATATCCAGCCGGACACTCATTCCACCGATACCCATGGTGCCAATCAGGTCAACTTCGCGCTACTGCATTTGTTCGGTTATCGTTTCGCACCGCGGTACCGCAACTTCCGACGCAAGATACAAACAGGATTGTATGGCTTCAAGCATCCCAATGCTTATGCCGGCTGCGCGCTCAAACCGGTGCGTCGCATCAAGGAAAGCCTCATCCAATCTGAGTGGGGCAACGTCGAGCGTATCTTGCTATCCCTGGCATTGAAATCGACCTCGCAAAGCGTCATCGTCTCCAAACTCAGCAGCCATCGGCGACAGAACCGCACCAAGCAAGCGCTGTGGGAATTTGAACACATTATCCGCAGCTTGTACTTTCTCGACTATATCGACTCGCCTCTGCTCAGGCGAAATGTGCACCGAGCTCTTAATCGAGGCGAAGCCTATCACCGGTTGCGCCGAGCCATCGCGTATGCGCATGGCGGACGATTTCGAGTGAGGTCGCAGCACGAACAGGAACTATGGAATGAATGTACAAGGCTCATCGCCAATGCGGTTGTTTTTTACAACAGTGCTATCTTGTCTGAGGTGCTCGGTGTCGTGGAAAAACAAGCGGACCCTGCCTTGGTAGAATCCCTGCAGCGGCTCACGCCGCTCGCATGGCAGCACATTAACTTCTACGGGCGATACCGCTTCGATAGCGATCTCAGACTCATAAATCTCGAAGAAATGGCGTCTCAGCTAGCCCATTCCAGCATCAAGAATCGGCAACAATCGGCTTAGGTATCACGTTCGCTACTGCACCTTTTCGGGCGTTTGGGCCAAAATAACCAAGCCCCACTCCAGGTGTTATACTGAAGTATAACACTAACATACCATCCCCGTA
>CAZVWF010000165.1:0-3134 GCA_964630795.1 uncultured Woeseia sp.
GTTCATTCAGGAAGGCGACCATTTCCTCGGCGATCTCGCCTTTATAAAAAAGATCCCGTGCCGCGATGATGCCGCCAACTCGACCACTGGTCCTGGCCGCCATCCTTTCCGCGGCTACCATGCGCCGAAACGTTCTCGCCATATTGGGAAAACGAATGCTCTCACCCGCCTCGTAAAAAGAACCGTCCGGTTTCAGCCAGGCTAACCTGTTGAATGGCCATTGATCGATAAACTCGATCTCACGCCGTATCGAATTTGTAGTTCGGGAACGTAACGGAAAGCCCTCCTGGGCGTACTCGATTGCGCGCCGCGCAACCTGCTCGAAGCTCATCGTCCCCCATCGTTCCAGCACGGTAAGCGCGCCATGCAATGCGCCGGGTATCACCGAGGGATCCAGGCCCTGACCCTGCAAGGTACGACCTTCGCGCAGATAGTCATCGATGCTCGCTGCGCCGGGCGCCCATCCCTGGCCCGTGACCGATACGACTTCCGCTTCCGCTGCCGGATACACCAGTATCAGCGCTTCGCCGCCAATCCCGTAAAGGTCCTGCTCGACAACACCGCCGACCAGCAATGCGGCGACGCCGGCGTCAAAGGCATTGCCTCCTTGCTGCAGGATCTCGACGGCAGCCGACGTCGTCAGCGGGTGTCCGGCCGATACACCGGCGTTACTGCCGATAACCGGTGGGCGTAACGGGCTTTCGGGAAATACACTGATTGTCTCGGGCGCAGGCAGCGATTCAACAACAGGGGCCGCGCATGCGCCGGTCAACAGGGCACCGAGTAAAGCGTATGCGGTATTTCGAACATTGATCATGGAAGGTCATCCCTGGCGCGTTCAGCGGAAAAAATGGCCCGCAGAATGTAACTTGCGGACCGGATACTATCCAGTCGGCACTCCGTTTTCCTGGCACGCATCGGCGGTGACATAAAAAAACCGTCTCGACGCGGAAACAGCGCGGACAGCGAAAGATCCCCGCAAAGACGCCATCTGCGGGCTTGTGACCGCCGGACTTCTTCGCTGGCAGTGACCACCTGCGATGTAATCAGGCGTCAGTCCCGGGTGAAATCGATATCCATCTCCGACGCAAGATAAAAGATCGTCGCGTAGGCAGCCGTGAGGTAACGAATATCTTCCGGAACGATCTTGTCGAATGTGTCATTCGGCGTGTGGTGATAATCGAAGTAGTCGTTCGAGTTCTGCATAAAGTTCAGGGCCGGCATGCCGGCACGTCCCAGAACGCTCATATCCGAGGCACCCAGCGCGGTATTGGCATCATTCCAGGCGATGCCGAGGGGCGAGATCAGTTTGTGCATCTCGCGCGCCACGGGAACGGCCGAACTCCCAACCCCTGAAACCAGCGTGTTAACCCTGCCGCCGCCACTATCGACTTCGGCGCCGAGCAAGTGATCGTCAATTTCATCAGCGTGCTGCTCGGCATACGCGCGTACACCAACAAGGCCGATCTCTTCCGCTCCAAACAAAAGCACCCGGATACTGCGTCGGGGGCGACCTTCCATATTGCCGATCATCGCAGCAGCCGCCATCATTGAGCCGATACCGGCACCGTCGTCGATCGCGCCGGTGCCTTCATCCCAGGAGTCGAGGTGAGCCCCCATCACGAGATACTGGCCCGATCCCTCACGTCCCGTAATTTCACCGATAACGTTGGTACCTGCAATGGGCCCGGTAACTTCCGAAGTCATATTCAGCTTCATCGTGACAGGCTGACCGCGTCTCAACATGTTATCGAGGAGCATCGCATCCGGAGCCGACAAGGCTGCAGCGGGAATACGGCGAACACCCTCTTCATATCCATAGCCGCCACCGGTGTGTCCGACGCGGTTGCTGTCGGTACCCACGGATCGAATGACGATAGCCTCGGCACCGCGTTTAGCGGCCTCAACGTGACCGCGTCCGCGAGCCCGGGTGCCTTGCCCGTAGCCTGCCATTCGGGACGCCCCGGGCGGTGGCTCGTAGTCCGCCATGCTAAATGAGACATAGGCAATCTTGCCGGCCAGTGCATTGCCTTCCGGTACCGCGAGCAAATCATCAAAGGTCGGAAACTCGACCACTTCTGCGACGAGATCTCCTTCCGTACCGACGCTGTAACCGAGGGCCGTGGCGACCATGTCGTGCTGAAACGGCGCCGTGGTCTCGACTGTGATATCGCCGCGGTTCCAGCCGTGGTCAATCGGAAACTCCTCAGTCCATGCCCGGTCGAAGCCCAGTGCCTCGAATTTGGCGAGAGCCCAGGCAATAGCCTGTCTGTCACCTTCCGTGCCGACCCTGCGCGCTCCCACCTCGGTCGTCAGAGACTCGATAAGATCGACGGGCAGGTTATCCAGGAGCGCACGCTCACGGAGTAACACCGCTTCATTGACCAGGAACTCGGGAATTATTGAGTAGTCAATCAAATGCCCTTCTGTATCGTCCTGCGCCCAGACCGGGACACAGGCGATCAGCCCTGCCAACGCAACCAGAATGTTTTTTTTCATTTCAGCTCCCTGCAATCTCCTCACCACGATCGCTTAATTGTATGACGGTGAGAACATTATTATTCAGTTGAGCGTGAGCCCTTGCGCCCGAATCAGCATCCGGGCGCTACAGGCCGGGCTGATAGGTACTGACCGCACGCGCCTCGACATCGTTACGGTAATAGGCCACGTCCTTGAATTTGACATCGGCATAGCGTTGCGCCTGATCGTCGAAGTGCGGTGAGTCCGGGTCTCCGCTCTGGCCACCCGCCAGCAGTGTCCTGGCGGTGACGGTGTCACCAAACTCGACAACAGCAACAAAACTGTTGCCGCTTCGCCCGTAAATTCGCTTGGTTTGTTCACCGCGACGCGCGCCATAGGACGCCAGGGCACCCCAGTTGCCTGAGGCCATGCCGATCGGCAGTGACGGTTGCTCGTCAGCAAACGCAAGATCGATGTCGCCGCTCAAACGCTGGTAACGGTTAACCTCACCCCACGGGGTATTCCAGCTGCCAAAGTCTTCGTTCAGCATTTGCACGGTATCGTAGAAAATCTGCAGTCGCTCTTCGTGCGGCGAACCTTCGCCGTTGTAATCCATCAGTTCCATAAAAGACGCGCCGGCCATCGAGTCCGGGCGAACCCCATTCTCGCGATAA
>CAZVWF010000166.1:0-3108 GCA_964630795.1 uncultured Woeseia sp.
CTGCACCCATCTTGCAGGTACAAGACGGGTGGTAAGCGCTTTCGACGTTTTGTCGTACCCAGGCATCGGTATGCTCGTGATTGCCGAGATCGACCGCGGGCTGGATTTCGTCGCCACGATACGCATCCATTGCCGGCTGACCGAGAATTTCACGCGTCAGTCGAAGGCAGGTGCGCCAGTCCTTCCGATCTCGCTCAGTCTCGAGATAGTTGAAGTTAATCTGCGGCTTGCTGCCTGTGCAGGCATTCCGAATCCGGACCCTGCCACGGCTGGTTGGCTTGTTCGGCCCGACATGAACCTGGAATCCGTGGCCATCGAACGCGGCACGACCGTCGTAACGCATCGCGGCGGGCAGGAAATGAAACTGGATATCGGGCCAGCGAACGCCAGCGCGTGAGCGAATGAAGGCGCACGATTCGAAATGATTGGTCGCGCCGAGCCCGGAGCGCGTCAGTATCCAGCGCGTGCCGATCAGGAACTTGCTGAGCAGCCCGATCTTCGAATTGAGGGTAATGGGCATTTTGCACCGGTACTGGAAATAGACCTCGAGGTGATCCTGCAGGTTTTCTCCGACGCCGGGCAGATCGTGGACCACGTCCACGCCGGCATCCTTCAGGACATCACCCGGGCCGATGCCCGATCGTTGCAGTAAGGTCGGGGAACCGATTGATCCGGCGCAAACAATCACCTCGGCAGCGGCATTTGCGTGTTCGGACCGGCCACCCTTCGACCAGGCCACGCCGGTTGCTGTCTTGCCGTCCATGATGATCCGATCGACCAGGACGCCGGATTTGACGTTCAGGTTGGCCCGGTTTTGCACAGGTCGCAGGTACGCGCGCGAGGTCGCACAACGTTCGCCGCTACTGACCGTCATGTGCATCGCGCCAAAGCCTTCCTGTTGATAGCCGTTACAGTCGTCAGTCGACGGGTATCCTGCTTCGATGCCTGCATCGATGAATGCGCGATACAGGGGATTTTTCATCTCGTTGCCGTTGCATGTGCCGAGCGGGCCGTCGCCACCGCGCCACGCGTCTTCACCCAGCATCCAGGTCTCGGATTTTTTGAAATAGGGCAGGCAGTCAGCGTAGCTCCAGCCAGTTGCCCCTGCCTCATGCCACTCATCGAAATCGCAGGCGTGGCCGCGCACGTAAACCATGCCGTTGATGGATGAGGAACCGCCGAGTACGCGCCCGCGTGGGCAGTCCATGCGCCGACCGTCGAGGTAAGGCTCGGGCTCACTCTCGAAGCCCCAGTTGAAGCGGTCCATGTTCATCGGAATGGACAACGCCGTCGGCATACGAATGAAAATGCTCTTGTCCGGGCCGCCGGCTTCCAGGAGCAGTACGCGGGTGTCCGCGTCTTCACTGAGCCTATTGGCGAGAACGCAGCCCGCGGAACCGGCACCAACAACGATGTAGTCGTAATCGCTCATCGTCTCCTGGCTCGGGTGATCCGGCCGAGCATCCATGAGGCGATCAGGCCGATTACTGCGGCAAAGCCTGTATAGGCAAAGAAGAGCTGGTAGGCGGGGCCGGTGTCATAGTTCGTTTGCAGGTAGGCGCTGACCTGGGGAATGTAGGCGTCCGAGCTGTAACCCATGATTGAGATAAATCCGATCGCCGTTCCCAGCACGCGGGTCGGCACGGGACATTCGTACAACAATGCCCAGAAAACGCCGCGCAGCCCGTAGGCCAGCAAGCCGAACGGAAAAATGAATACCCACAGGGTCCAGGCGAGGTCCGGTGTGGTCGGCACGAGCGCGAGATAGGCGCAACCCATGATCCCGGCGATGAAAAGCAGCTCCATTATGCGGACATTGCCGATTTGATCGCCCAGCATGCCGGCAAACACACCCCCGAAAGGCCGCATCCATAATTTCGTCGCGCCCAGCGCCGTGGCGGCGGCGAGTGGCATGGCAAAACCCCCGGTCTCCGCGAAACTCGGGAATTCAATCGTCGCCCAGAAGATGTGATACACGGCGGTGAGGATGACGCACAGGAGCCAGATCGTCGGTTGCTTCAGGATCAGCAGCACGTCGGCCAGGTGAATTTTCTCCGAAGCGGTATCGCGGCTGCTACCCGACACACCCTTCATGAACAGCATGATGACGCCGAGTCCTGCGGCGAAAACGGCGTAAATGATAATGACATTGATCATGCCGAGCTTGCGGGTTGCAAACAGGCCGAACACGAAGGTCGCCACCGTCAAAAGAATGGCTTCAAACAGTCCGCGTGTGCCTTCCAGCGTACCGAACATCCGTCCTTGTTCATCGCCACCGGCGAGCAAGCGAAGGTGCTTGAACATCGCTGCCCAGAGAATGCCTACCCCGATTACACCCCACAGGCCATGGATAATCAGTAGCTCGGAATAGCTCGGAATGGTTGCCCACCATGCATACGTGCCGGCGCTGGTAAACAGCGCGATGATGACCAGGATGCGCGGCGCCACGCGGTCTGCAAGCCAGCCCCCGGGGATGTAACAAATAATCGAACAGATGGCGTACATCGTGCTCAGGTTGCCGAGCTGAATTTCGGTCAGCGAAAACGCATCCAGTAGTGAGGTCTTGAACAGCTGGCGCAGATAGGGTGCGCTGTATATGACTGAGGCAGCAAGCGCCAGCAGGATGACCTGCATGTAGGCGGCTAAGCGCTGCTTGTCGAATCGATCCAGCATGCTGTCCCCTGGCGGGTGGATTGGCGCGACATTGTTGGTTGTCGTTTTGCGCGCGTTGATGCGAAGGCCATTATTCGTACTGCCTGACGTGACCGCAAGGCGAATCACATAAAGTGGACGGTCAACGGATCAGCTTCTCCGCGATCTTTCGCATTGATTCCATGTGCGAATCGATGGAATCGACGAGGTAAAACTGGGTACGACATCGATCCAGGTTCTGACCCTCTCGCGATGTCCGGAAGTACCGGTCGCCGTCCAGGTAGTCCGTCAGGAAGCGCAGGCCGGTTTCAACGGTCAGCAGTTTGCCCGCATCCGGCATATGCGCAATCTCGTCGGGCGACAGGAAATGCCCGGCCGTGTCGAGATAGCCTGCTGCGATGGCCTCGTAATAGTCCATGCGCATCGTGATGTCCTGGCTGTCACCCTGATCTTCGG
>CAZVWF010000167.1:0-2939 GCA_964630795.1 uncultured Woeseia sp.
CCTGGAAGTCGGCAACCGACCCCGGGTCCGTTGCGAGTACCTCGAGGGTGCCGCCGGGTGGCTGCACTCGTGTGGGTATACTTCCTGGATAGACTGGCGCCCGCGAATGCGGGCGCCGTTACCGTAACAGTATCGGACTGTCCGGTACGTCTAGAAATTGACTCCGAAACTCACCGAGAACCAACGCGGTGCCTGGTATAGCTCCTGGACGTATGCGGAACCGGCGCTGAAGTCAAACGCGGAAATCAGAATTTCCTCATCCATCAGGTTGGTAATGTTGCCCCTCACGTACCACTTATCGTCCGCACTGACCCAGGTGGCGCTTGCTCCCATCTTGTCGTAGGACGGCACCTGGCCACCACCTAGATTATCAAGGAAGGAGAAATACTGGTCGCTATACGCGTAGTCAACCTGCGCAGAAAATTCGCCGCCGAATGCTTCCGTCGTAAACTGAAGGTATGCATTGAACTGTAATTCAGGCGCCTGCTTCATGTCGCGAGTCCTGGTCAATCCGAGCGCATCGGTGATGTTATCGACGGATGAATCGAAGATGTGCGCTGTGTTGACCGACAGTAGCCAGTTGTCAGAAAGTGCAGCCAGAAATTCGATCTCGGCTCCCGTTATTTTCGCATCGGTATTGATCGTGCCGGCAATTCCGGGCGCGAGGAACTGACGTGCCTGAAAATCCTCGTAATCATAATCGAAGAGTGTGCCATTCAGCCTCACCCGACCGTCGGCAAATTCACCGCGATATCCAACCTCGAGAGAATTCAGTTGTTCACGAGCATAGATATTAGTACCAAGAACCGATACGGCATCCGGGTTGTCATTAAATCCGCCAGATTTCGACCCTTGAGAATACGATCCATAAATCATGCTGTTGTCATTAAGTGCATACGCAAGCTTTAATACACCGGTCGTGAAACTGTCGGTTAGCGATTCGGTGCTCTGAGCATAGTTCGGATCGACATAATTCAGCGGTGGTCCGGCAGGCTGAGGCGAGATGAAATCGAAGCTGTTAGTTGGCGTCGGTGCCGCCAGCTGGAACGCTTCGATATCGATTATCACGCCCTGATCACTCAGCGGTATCTCTGCGAGAAATGTGGTTTGCCTGGCCGCCGCACAGGTAGCCTGATCGACATTTGCAAATAGGCAGAAATCGACGTTTCCGGAAGAACTGGTCAGCGTCGTTTCTTCATCCGTAAATCGCAAGCCGGCAGTCAAGGTCAAGCGATCGGTCAATGCGAAGTCGATCTGGCCAAAAGCTGCCATCGACTCGGTATTGCCGTTTCGACGAAGCGACTGCGGGGGGTTGATACCTACATTGTCTATCAGCGTAGGCAGAACGACATTCGGGCCAGCGTCATCCTTTACATCTCTGTCGTAGAAATACATCCCGAATACATAGTTCGAGAGTGTGTCGTTCGATCCTTCGAGCCTGAATTCGAGAGAACTCTGCTCATTGGTGCCGCCAAAGTAAGCGCGAATATCATCTATGGGGCTCAGGTCCGTATCTTCCAGGTATAACTGATCGAATGTCTCATACCCGCCGAGCGCAACAAACGTCATACCTTCATTGATATCAAACTCGTACCGTGCCCAACCACCGGTGTTTGATATATTCAGCGGTGCTGCATAATTGTATTCTCCAGCCCACGGGTCACCATCTGTGTCGAGGTAGTCGCCGCCAAACAAACCGAAGTTGATAGGATTATTGGGTGCACGGCGAGTATCCACACCCTGTATGGCGAGCGATTCCGCGTAAGCGGTGAATGCTTCACCCGTCAATCCATCAGGGTTATTCAGCTGAAACGTCGCAGCGTCGACATCCGCAGGATTAAACTGCAGCGACTGTCCGTTACTGGCTACAACTGTCTGCCCGGTGGGATCCAACGCGGGCGTAATAACGTTACCACTGGCATCGACAATTTCGGCGCCCACGATTTGCCAGGCACCCACCCGGGAATCATCCTCGGCAGTATGGAAATTGAGAGTAAATCTTGAACGGTCGCCTTCATATCCGAGTTGTATGCGGCCGGCAATCCTGTCGGTGTCATTCAGATCAGCCACGTCCGGGAAGCGATTCTTGACGTAGCCATCATACGTATGTCTCGAGCCGGAGATCCGGAGAGCCCACTCATCACCGAGCGCAAAATTATAAGCTCCCTCCAGATGCACTTCATTGTGCGAACCAAGCCCTAGCTGCACATAGCCCTCAGTTTCACCAATGACAGGTTTGTTGGTAACGAAATGCAATAAGCCGCCGGTAGCATTGCGCCCAAAGAGTGTGCCCTGGGGACCTCGCAACGCCTCGTAGCGCTCGAGATCATAAAGTTGCGATATCGCGCCGAACTGCGTCCCGTAATAAATCTCATCAGTGTAAACAGCGATTGGAGCCTCCGTCACAGATGTAATATCGGCTCCGGATACCCCCCGTAAGGAAAAGTTTGGCGTATTATCCGCCGCCAGCGGACTAAACATGGTCAGACCGGGCGTGTGCTCGACTACCCCATCTGTCGTCGTAATGCGAAGCTCTCGAAGCTGGTCACCTGTGATCGCAGTAATCGAAATAGGCACTTCCTGCAGGTTTTGTTCGCGCTTTTGCGCCGTCACAACAATCTCTTCCAGTTCTTGAGAATTGGCCAGTGGCGTCAACAGCACCAGTGCTGCCGCAAAACCAGTCAACTGCCCCATCAGTGTCCTTAAATTTAAGTCTTTCATGAAATCCTCCCCACCAGGATAGGCAACCACACAATGTTGTGGCATGGCGGCCAGCATTTTAGTACCGCAAAGGTTTAAATCATTTCTCATACCCATGCTTCGCAGTAAATTCGGGTATCTGCATAAATAGTTTCAGATAGCGAAACAACGAATTGCAAATATACAGGTTGCCGGACTGCTCTGTGGGCACGTTCACTGGCCGATTGCCCGGGAATGGG
>CAZVWF010000168.1:0-2926 GCA_964630795.1 uncultured Woeseia sp.
ACTATGTGATTATCCTTGTCTGGAACATCAAGGACGAGATCATTGCCCAGTTTCCGGATATCGGGGAATGGGGTGGCAAGTTTGTCGTCCTGATTCCGGACGTAGAGGTTCTTTAGTCCATTAATTGTCTCGCCGGGGTAGGTGACAGTGTTAGATCTGATCGAGAAGCTGTTTCCAATTTGCCGCAGCATTACTGGCGACGGGGTTCGCGAGACCCTGGCAATCATTAACGAAGTCATACCAGTCGAGGTCTCGGAGATCCCGACTGGCACCAGGGTGTTCGACTGGGAGGTGCCTCGGGAGTGGAACGTACGCGAGGCCTATATCGAAAACTCTGCCGGCGAACGAATCGTCGATTTCGAGGACCACAATCTTCACCTGATGAGTTACAGTGTGCCAGTCCGGCGGCAGATGCGCCTCAATGAGCTCAAGGAACACCTGCACTCGCTGCCCGGGCAGCCGACATTGATTCCATACCGCACCTCGTACTACGACGATAACTGGGGCTTTTGCCTTCCGCACGACCAGCTCGAGGCACTGGAAGACGACACCTACAATGTGGTGATCGACACTACGCTGAAACCGGGTCACCTGACCTATGGTGAATGTCTGGTCCCGGGCCGGTCCGATGAGGAAATCCTCGTATCGACACACATTTGTCACCCATCCCTGTGTAACGACAACCTGTCGGGAATTGCGGTCACAAGTCATCTCGCGAAGCAGCTTTTGCAGCAGGAAAACCGGTACTCCTACCGGTTCCTGTTTGTGCCCGTGACTATTGGCGCCATCAGTTGGCTGGCCAGCAACGATAAACAGCTGGATCGCATCCGATACGGGCTCGTCGCCTCCAACCTCGGTAACGACGCTAAGTTCACGTACAAAAAGACGCGCACGGGTTCCAGCAGTATCGATCATGCCGTAATGCACGTCCTTGAAACGTCCGGCGTCGAACATGAGATCAGGGGGTTTTTGCCCTATGGCTATGACGAGCGGCAGTACGGATCACCCGGTATCGGGCTTGATGTAGGCAGCCTGTCACGTACGCCGTATGGCGAATATCCGGAATACCATACCTCGGCAGACAACCTGTCGCTGGTGTCGGAGGAAAGGCTCGAAGAAGCGCTTTCTCTATATGCCCGGGTATTCGAGACCCTGGAGAATACGCGATATTTCCGTAACCTCGCGCCGAAAGGCGAGCCGCAGCTGGGCAAGCGCGGGTTATACAAACGGATCGGCGGACAGACCAACCAGGCAGAACAACAAATGGCCATTCTCTGGCTGCTCAACAAGTCCGATGGCCAGCATAATCTCCTCGATATCGCGCGTTTGAGTGGTATGTCCGAAGGCATTCTGAGCGCCGCAGCTGATTTACTGGTCGAGCAGGGGTTGCTTGAGGCGCTCTGAGCACCAGGAAAGACCGGGCAATCCTCACCGGCGGGTATTCATTTGTGAGCCCGGAAGATTTAGGATCACGCACCCCGGCCAAAAAGCGCATTCATGACTGTTCGAACTCGTTTTGCTCCCAGCCCCACGGGCGTACTCCATATTGGAAGCGTACGCACGGCGCTCTTTTGCTGGCTCTATGCGCGCCACCACGGTGGCCAGTTCATCCTCCGAATCGAAGATACTGATGCAGCCCGATCGACGCCTGAAAATGTTGACGCTATCCTGGATGGCATGGCATGGCTGGGCCTGGATGCCGACGAGGGTCCGATCTATCAATCGGACCGGTTCGACCGATACCGGGAGATCATCGATGCCTGGCTGGCTGACGGCAAGGCCTACCATTGCTATTGCACGAAGGAAGAACTCGAGGAGTTGCGTGCCCGCCAGATGGAGGCGGGGGAAAAGACACGCTATGACGGACGTTGCCGCGATCGGACATCGCCACGAGAGGGCGTGCCGCCGGTGGTGCGATTCCGCAACCCGGATTCAGGTGAGGTCGTGGTATCAGACCAGGTGCGCGGACGCGTGGTTTTCCGGAATGAAGAGCTGGATGATTTGATCATTGCGCGGTCCGACGGCGTCCCGACCTATAACTTCACGGTGGTGGTCGACGATTCCGATATGCGGATCACGCACGTGATCCGCGGTGACGACCACCTCAACAATACCCCGCGACAGATGAACATGCTTGCAGCGCTTGGCGCCGAAGTTCCTGCCTATGCGCATCTGCCGATGATTCTGGGACAAGATGGTGCGAAATTGTCCAAGCGGCATGGCGCGGTCGACGTTCGCGAATATCGGGACCAAGGTTATCTGCCTGAGGCGCTGCTGAATTACCTTGTTCGCCTGGGGTGGTCTCATGGTGACCAGGAGATTTTCTCGATCGACGAAATGATCCAGCTTTTCGATATTGCCAACGTAAATCAGTCTGCCTCCGCCTTTAACCCCGAGAAACTGCAGTGGATCAGTCAGCAACACATTATTGCGGGCGATCCCGAAAAGACAGGTGAGCTCCTGGTGCCCTACCTGCGGGCGGCTGGACTGGATCCGGCTAACGGCCCGGCGCCGGCACGGTTAGCGGAAGGTTTTCGCGAACGAGCCGAGACCCTGGCCGATATGGTTGAAAGCGCGCGCTATTGCTACGAGGACTTTGAGGCACCGGATGCTGTCGCTGCAAAGAAGCAGCTGCGGCCAGTGATCCTCGAGCCCATGAAAACTGCGCGCGAGAATCTCGGGGCACTGGAGGACTGGGAAGCGCCCGGTATAGCCACAGCTATTGAAGGCAGTGCCGCGTCTCACGAGATCAAGATGGGCAAGCTCGGGCAGCCGATTCGCGTCGCTGTAACCGGCGGCAGCGTCTCGCCACCGATCGATGTAACCCTCGCCCTCGTTGGTCGGGAACGTACGCTCAAGCGCCTGGACGATGCTGTAGCACTGATAGAACAACGGATTGCCGATTCCTGATCGGGGTCGGAAAGGG
>CAZVWF010000169.1:0-2890 GCA_964630795.1 uncultured Woeseia sp.
CGACAACTGTTTCCCGATACGTATGTAGGGATTCAGCGCTGAGCGCGGATCCTGGAACACCATCGCAATCCGGCAGGCGCGATATTCATTCAGGATGGCGGCCGGGGCATTGAGCAGCTCACGATCTTCGAAGCGAATGCTGCCGGACGCGTCGGCATTGCCCGGTAAAAGACCCATAATCGCCATCGCCGTCTGCGTCTTGCCGGAACCCGACTTACCAACCATACCAAGGGCTTCGCCGCGCCTTATTGAAAAGCCCAGGCCGTCAACCGCAGCAGCGGCCGAATCCGGATACTGAACGCTCAGATTATCAACCTCGAGCAGGCTCACCGGACGCTCCGCCTTGGGTCGACGATATCTCGCAGCCCGTCGCCGAGGAAATTGAAGCAAAACAGGATGAAAGCCAACGCACTCGCAGGAACGATCAGCAACCAGGGCGCCACTTCCATCTGTGCAACACCTCCATTGACCAGTGATCCGAGCGAGGTTTGCGGTTCCTGCACACCCAGCCCTAAAAAGCTCAGGAAAGACTCAACGAGAATTGCCTGGGGAATTGTCAGTGTCATGTAGACGAGCACGACGCCGAGCAGGTTGGGTGTTATGTGGCGAAGAATGATTCGCGGTGTCGATAAGCCGATCAGCCGGGCGGCATCGACAAACTCCCTGTGTTTCAGGCTGATCGTCTGACCACGAACGATGCGCGCCATATCCAGCCAGTTGATAGCGCCTATCGCTACGAAAATCAGGAAGAAACTGCGCTCGAATACGATCATCAGCAGGATGACCAGGAATACGAACGGCAGTGCATAGAGTGCGTCGACCGCGCGCATCATCACCGCGTCTACCTTGCCTCCGATGAAGCCTGCGGTCGCGCCGTACAGCACGCCGACTCCAAGGCTCACAATGCTGGCGATCACCGCAACAAGCATCGTGACCCGGATGCCCAGAAGTGTCCGTGCCAGGAGATCGCGCCCCAACTCGTCGGTACCGAACAGGCGCATATTTTCGAAGGTCGGCGCAACGAATCGTTGATCGAAGTTGGTTTCGAGATAGGTGTAAGGAATCACCAACGGCACCAACAGTGCCAGTAGCATGATTAACAACAGGACAATCCCGCAACCCTTTACCAGGCGGCTGTTCGTCAGATGCCGGAGAGACGGTGACCACGATGCTGCCCGGCTCATCACTGACGAACCCTCGGGTCAAGCAAGCCATACAGCAAATCGACCAGCAGGTTCAGCGCGATGACCAGTGCCGCATAGAAAACCGTGATACCAAGCACCAGCGTATAGTCGCGACTTAATGCGGCCCGAATGAACAACTGGCCAAGGCCGGGAATCGAGAATATTTGCTCGATGACGACGGAGCCCGTCATGATCGCAGCCAGCGCGGGGCCCATGTAGGAAAGCAGCGGCAACATCGCCGGCTTCATCACGTGATAGCGCACGATGGACATCGTCGACAAACCCTGCGCCGTCGCCGTACGAACGAAGTCACTGTTCATGACATTGATCGTGCTGGCGCGGGTCAGCCTTGCAATGTAGGCAATCTGCGGGAGTGCCAGCGCGATTACTGGCATGACCAGCCGATTGGCGTTGTTGCCCGCGGTCCAGCTCACCGGCAACCAGCCCAGGATGACTGCAAAGACGAGCACCATGATCGGCGCAATGACGAAGATCGGTACCGAGATGCCGATCATAGCAACACCGGTCACCAGCCTGTCGACCAGGGAGTTCCTGTTCAGCGCAGCGGTAAGCCCGGCTGCGACGCCAGCGAGGACCGCCACCAGCATCGCGAGCGCGCCAAGCCACATCGACAAAGGCAATGAAGCGCGAATCAGCTCGGAAACAGTGAAATCGCGATAGCTGAGCGAGGGGCCCAGGTCGAAGCGCAACAGGCCGGACAGATAACGCGCGAACTGCTGTGGCAGCGGCTCGTCCAGGTGATACGCCCGGGCGACATTGGCTTCAATTTCCGGTGGCAGCGCCCGCTCGGCGTCGTAGGGCCCGCCCGGCGCCGTATGCACCATGAGGAACGCAATAGCGATGACCAGCAGCAAGGTCGGTATTGCGCCAATGGTGCGCTTTAGCGCGTAACGCAGCATCGTCTACTCATTTGCGGCGCGGTTCACCGGCGGGGCATTTTATCAATGAAGACTAAGGTGCTGACTGTAATAATAATTCAGCACATTGTCTCCCCCAGCCCTCGACCTCGGTACCGACCATGCTGCGGTTAATGCGGAAATAGATGGGGATCAACGGGTAATCACGAAGCAACAGCCGCTCTGCCTCCTCCATGTACAACTTGCGAGACGCTGGATCGGTTTGTGTCGCGGCACGTGTCATCAGATCGTCGTACTCGTCGTTGCGGTATCCGGTGAAGGAAAACCGAGTCCGCAGCCGTTACCAGCTGACCGCTCGACCAACGCGCTACCGGTGGAAAGTGTAGACAGTGCCGTCTTCGGCGATCGATCAGTGTGCGGCCGCTGCAGGTCGCAGGTCACCTTCAGGCGTGTAGCCCACCAGGCCTTCGCCAAAATCCCGCTGAATGTGGCCCGCCTCGGTGCTGGTGGATTTATGTACATCGAGCGACTCAGGCTCTTCGCCGTTGCCACGATGTAAAACCTGGCCTTTATCGACCGATGTCTCCGGAACGCCGCAGGCTGCCAGCGAAAGGCACAGGAAAAGCGCACAAAGCCAGGATCGATTCATGAATAAAGAATACTTCAGGCGCCGGTCAAAACCGTGAATCGGGATCACTGTGCCGGGTCGTCGGGTCCCGGTAGCCTGGCGTCAGTCTTCTGACATTTTGCGATCGTAGTTTTGCTTGGTGCGCGTCAGCTCGGCGAATGCGGCAGCAACTTCGGGATAACCAGATACGGCTGCGGACA
>CAZVWF010000170.1:0-2880 GCA_964630795.1 uncultured Woeseia sp.
TCTCCTGAACGTCAATTTCAAGGTCAATGACAACTGGTCGGTCGTTCCGTACTACTACTACATCGACAACGAAGATGCGGCCGGCGCTTCTACCGGCACGTTCGGTGTTCGTGCAACGGGCAAGGTGCCGGTTGGCGAGAGCAATCTGTCGGTGGTCGCGGAGTACGCCAGCCAGTCTGACGTCGCCAACAACCCGGTGAGCTATGACGCCAACTACCTGAACCTGAGTGCAAGCTATGCCTGGGATAACGGGTTGTCGCTGGCGCTTGCGTATGAGTCACTGGGCGGCGATCAAAACCTCGCCAACGCTGCCTTCCGCACACCGTTGGCGACATTACACGCCTTCCAGGGCTGGGCAGACAAGTTCCTGGCCACACCGGGCGCCGGTGTCGAAGATTTGTTCGTAACGGTGAAATACAAGGCGGGTGACTGGAACCTGACGGGTGTTTATCACGACTTTTCGGCAGAGGACGGAAGTGCCGACTGGGGGTCCGAGATCGATTTCTCGGCCGGACGCTCCCTGGGCAATGGTTACGGTCTGCTCCTCAAGGCCGCAATGTATGACGCCGATCAGCACTCGGCGGATACGACCAAGTTCTGGGTGATGATCACCGGGACTTATTAGTCCGAAACAGCCGCCGGCCCTTGCCGGGCCGGCGGCAGACGGGCAGGATGGATGACATGCTGCAAGTTGTCGCATTCTTCGGCATCCTGATCATACTCGCCTGTGCCCGGGGGCTTGCGGATCCGCAGGACCTGCTTCGACAAATTGACCGGTTTTCCGGTGTTGGTGGCTATGTGGCCGCCATTATCATGCGATTTGCTCTCGGCATCGCTGCCTTGCTGGCAGCTGACGCTTCCCGGCTGTCCCCGTTTTTGCAAGTCATTGGTGGCCTGTCATTGCTGGCTGCCCTCGTATTACTCGTGATGGGCCGGGTACGCTTCGTGGGTCTCATCGGTTGGGTAGCCGGATTCAGTCCATCGTGGCTGCGAATCTGGCTTCTTTTCGGCATGGTGTTCGGCGTTGCGCTCGTCTGGGTGACCGGCATCGTCTGATGGAAGTGACGAGCGGCGACAAGGCCGGCTACGCGACCATCGTCGGCACCTGGAAAGCCTTTGTGCGAGCCACGCATACCTTCCTGCCGGAAGACGAGATTCAATAATTCAAATCATTGATTATTAGAGGATATCTGCGTGCATTGGCCCTGCGCTGACCGGTGCCTAACTGGCTTTTTCGTCGGAGATATCCGCCGGCATCTGAAACCAGTCCGGTTTGACGATCAGGAGATCGCAGGGCAGGTGCTCCAGCGTTCGTTCGGCAGTGGCGCCGATAAACAGGCGCTTCCAGCGATTTCGTGAGATTGCACCCATTACGACAACGTCCGCGCTGACCGACTCGGCAAACTCCGGCAATTCCTCGTGCGTCAGTCCGGCGACGAGGTGCGAGGCATCCTCCTCGATTTCGTGAAAGCGAATGACTTCGTTGAATCGCTCGGCATGCTGCTCGCGCATTTGCTTTTCGATCTCGTCAAACGGTAGCGAGACCGGGATATAGGCATTGGCTGTCGCCGTTGCGACCGCAATCCGCGGATCGTAGGAGTGAAATGCACGCACGGAGCCGTCACCTGCTTCCGCCAGGGTTTTTGAAAGTCCGAGAATCTCGTCGTCCAGGGCGGCAGGCTTGTCGTGTTCATTCAGGGGGTCAATGGCCGCAATAAATACGGGGTTTTCGGTGATCGGCCCGGGTTTAACGAGCCATAGCGGTACCGCACAGGCCCGAATCAGGTTCCAGTCCGTGTTGGTCAACAATGCCCGGGAAACCGCGGAGTGGTGGTGCGTATCTTTAAATATGACGTCCGTGCCCGTTGCTGCCGCATGCCGGACAATGCCCTCGTACAGGGGATGGTCCCAGACCGCCATCGTGGAGACCTTGAGACCGCTTTCTCGTAACGGTGCTGCAAGATTCTCCAGCAGCCCCTCCTGGCTGCGCAGCAATTCTTCGCGCGCCTTTTCGAGTGAGGGTGAGTCGAACAGGCGATCGCCGCTCAGGTATTCGTTGTAGTAGCAAATGAACAGTTCGAGTTCGGCGCCGGTCTTCTCGGCAAGCCAGGCTGCCTTTCGCATGCCAGGTTGCTCGCTGACCGTCGGATCGATCACGCTCATGATTCGTTTGATGTTGTACATGGTTTCGCCTGTTGAGGTGCTGAGAAGCGGGTTTTCTTTATTGGCTCCACGCTATGGCAGACCGTGTCTGGAACCTATAAGACCTGTTGCCTAACCGATGTCGGAATTTACGTATCCAGCGAAGCCCTGTCGGTTGACTACACCGAGTGAACGAGAAATTTCGCCGCAGGCGGTGGCGACATGTGCTAATCAGGAGACATTGACCGTGCAAGAGTGGCCAGCCTCGCTAAAGGAACGCCTCGAGGCGAAACGCGATGAGTTCACGGGCCGATTGGAACGAATAACGGCCAACGTTCGGCGGAGCCTGGACGCCGACTCGGAAGAGTGGCCCAGGGAACTGGCGGATAGCGAAGTCGTGGACGCACTGGGTAACGAGGCGCGCGACGAGCTGGGCAAAATTCAAGATGCGCTGGCGCGGATCGACGCCGGGGACTACGGACGCTGCAGGGAGTGTGGCAGACCTATCTCGATCAAGCGTATCGAGGCTTATCCCTGCTCAGACGAATGTATCGACTGTGCGGAGCTGGACGAGGAAACCAGGGAGCGGACCTGATCAGGCCGCCATGTGCATCCTGACGAGGTCGGCGAGCGACTTCGCTTCCATTTTCTCCATAACACGCGCACGATGAATCTCGACCGTTCGTTGACTCACGCCGAGTTCGTAGGCGATGACCTTGTTGGGCTTGCCGGTGACGA
>CAZVWF010000171.1:0-2860 GCA_964630795.1 uncultured Woeseia sp.
CGAATAGCGACTCCCTGATCTATGCGACGAGGCAAGGCAGGGACGGCGTATTGGAAATGGTGTCTGCGGACGGGTTGGTACGGCAGAGACTGGGCTCGGGCAACGGCGATATACGTGAGCCGGTCTGGTCACCGTTTCCGCGATATTGATTATCAGGTTTTACATTAATAATAATCTTTTAATTATTGTTTATTAAGTAATTATTTAAAACTTAAGTGTTGAGAGAAAGGAAAGAATTATGAAAATTCATACACTGTTGACCACGGGATTTATCGCTCTGGCGCTGGCGGGATGTGGCAGCCAGGATGTGCCTGACCCGGACCCGGAAGGCGATGGAACGATGGTTGATAGCAACGACAGCATGTCGTCTACGGACGGTTTCGGTGACGAGGGCATGGGTGCCGGCGAGGAATTCAATGATTTCGAGGAGATGGAAGAGGACCTCACGATGGTGATCTACTTCGATTTCGATCAGTCTGAATTACGCGCTGAATACTCCGATGTCCTGCAGCGACACGCCAATAATCTCGCGATGGACGGTCGTGCACAGATCCGTCTCGAAGGCCATGCGGATGAGCGCGGATCCCGGGAATACAATATTGGCCTCGGTGAGCGTCGTTCACAGTCAGTGCGTCGTCTTCTGTTGATACAGGGGGCATCCGCTGACCAGATCTCTACCGTAAGCTTTGGTGAGGAGCGTCCCGCTGCTTTCGGCAGCGACGAGGAGTCCTACCAGATGAATCGTCGTGTAGAGATCAAGTACCTCAACTAACGGCCTTCCAGATGAATCAGCGGAACCCTGTTGCGATCCTGCTGCTCGGGATGCTGCTTGGAGGCTGCGCGGTTTTCGAGCCGCCACCGCAAGGTCCGGACCCCACGCAACAGAAGCTTGCGGAAATCGAGCGGCGTCTTGCTGCCCTGGAGCGCATCCTCGCATCCGGGGCTCTAATCGAGCTGACGGAGCAGGTCGATGCCTTGCAGCGGCAGACGGCTGAGTTACGCGGGCGGACCGATACGCTCGATCACAACGCAGACAGCACAAGTGGCCGGCAGCGGGACCTGTATGTCGACCTGGATGATCGCGTGCGTACGCTGGAGCAACAAGCCGGTTCGCGGCCCGTCAGTGTTCCCCAGGTTGTGCCTGTCAATGCACTGCCTTTGCCAGGTGGCACGGATCGACAGAACTACGAGGCTGCATTCGAGTTGCTAAAGCAGCAGCGATACAAGGCTGCCGGGGCGGCATTTGGGCAGTTTCTTGTCAGCTTTCCTGACAGCCAGCTCGCAGACAATGCGCAGTACTGGCTTGCCGAAGCCTTCTATGTCACTGACCAATTCGAAGACGCACTGGGACATTTCCAGGTCGTACTGAGCGGTTACCCGCGTTCCCGGAAGATACCTGATGCGCTTCTGAAGATCGGCTACAGTAATTACGAACTCAGCCGATGGGACGGCGCGCGCGCGGCCCTTGAGCGGGTCAGGGCAGACTATCCCGACTCGACAGCAGCCAGGCTGGCCGGCCAGCGACTGTCACGCATGGACGACGAAGGGCACTGAATCACGCCCTTGATATTGATGGGTGGTTAGGTATTATGCCGCCCGGCGATTCCGCCGTCCTGTATGGAGTTCTGTTTGGGGCGTTAGCTCAGAGGTAGAGCATTCGGCTTTTAACCGACTGGTCCTAGGTTCGATCCCTAGACGCCCCACCATTCCCCCGGCTTCCTCGCAGTGTGCTTGCAGATAATTGGACCGTCAGGGATCAGCATTCATTTGAAGGGCTTCTCCGATAGCGCATCTTTCCTGGCGAGACTCCTTTCATATAAAAAGCAGAGACGGGGCATGAGTCTGCCGCTATCATTAGCAGCTTTGTGACGACCCAGAGCGAATAAAACCGTGTCCGGCAATCCTTGGAAAATTCATAAATTTGGCGGCAGCAGCCTGAGCGATGCGACGTGTTTTCGACGCGTTGGTGACATCGTCATGTCGATGCCTCACGAGCGGATCGGGGTCGTGGTTTCCGCTATGGGTGGCATGACCAATCAGTTACTCGCACTGACTGAATTGGCAGAGCAGGGCAGCGCCTTTTCAGGCGACCTGGACGACATCGGCAACCGGTACCGGGAGACGACCGAGGCCCTTCTTTCCAATGAGGGGTTCGCAAGCCTAGCTTCTCAGTGGCAGGAAGACGCACGCGAAATCGAGACCATCCTCAGCGCCATGAGTGAGGTCGAATCGAAGCCCGGCATGATCCGGGACATCGTTGCGGGCTTCGGTGAATTATGGTCGGCACGATTACTGGCCGCGTATCTCGGCGAGCACGCCGGACCCGGACGAGGGGGGCGCTGGATTGACGCCCGCAACGTCGTGCACGTACGTCACAGTGACCTCGGTCCCTCCGTATTGTGGGATGAGTCGAGGGCGGCCATTGCCGACGAGCTCGAAGCGGATTATCAGGGCATTGCGGTTATTACGGGTTTTATCGCTGTCGATGAACTGGGCCAGCAGACCACCCTGGGTCGAAATGGCAGTGACTACTCGGCGGCGATTTTTGCGAGTCTCACACACGCGGATGAGCTCGATATCTGGACCGATGTTGACGGTGTCATGAGCGCCGATCCCAACCGGGTTCCTGATGCGGAAATCATTCATTCGCTGTCCTACAACGAGGCGATGGAGCTTGCCTACTTCGGGGCGAAAGTCATTCATCCGCAAACGCTCGGGCCCGCCATCGATAAGGGCATTGCGGTTGTAATCCGAAACAGTTTCGACCCGGAACATCCGGGCAGCCGGATCAGCGCTGTCACTGATCCGGATGGTGGTATCAAAGGCATCACCGCAATCGGGGACATGGCGCTTGTGAATG
>CAZVWF010000172.1:0-2779 GCA_964630795.1 uncultured Woeseia sp.
TCCCCCCCGATTAATGATCTCCTTCAGGCGCCCGGTGATGGTCAGGTAGCCATCCTCATCCATAACGCCCTGGTCGCCGGTTCGAAACCATCCATCGACGAAACACGCCGCATTGGCATCCGGATTATTCTCGTAGCCTGCCGTCACGTTTTCGCCGCGTATGACCACCTCACCCGTCTCACCCTTTGCGAGCAGTTCGGCTTCCGTCACATGCATCACTGCAACCTCAGGCCCCGCAGCACATCCCACCGAGCCCGGTTTGCGCACTCCGGGCGGCAACGGGTTACAGGTCATCTGGTGGGACGCTTCCGTCATTGCATAGGCCTCGACGACCGGCACGCCAAAGGTGTCTTCCAGTTCGTGCAAAACCTGTGTCGGCAGCGAAGAAGAAGAAGAGCGGATGAAGCGTAATCTTGCACCGGCGACGATATCTGCGTTGCGTTTGGCCCGCGCGAGAATCGCCTGATGCATCGTCGGCACTGCGGTGTACCAGGTCGGATGCGCCTCCTGAAGCCAACTATAGAAACGGAGTGCATCAAATCCCGGTGAGCACCATACGCTGCCACCTTTGCCCAGCGTCGCCAGGATGGCTGCCATCAGGCCGTGAATATGAAACAACGGCATGACGTTCAGGCAGACATCGTCGTTATCGAGGCCAAGCGTTTTCTGGATATTGGCCGCCGAGGCACAGGCATTGGCATGACTCAAGGGCACGATCTTCGGGCGCGATGTCGTCCCCGATGTATGCAGCACAAGCGCAGTATCTTCGGGCCTCGCCATAATGGACGGATTTGCCGCTGCATCGGCTTGCGCACCGACAAAGGTAAAAGCGCCTGCCGGATCATCCGGGTCAGCATCAATTTCAAGCACTGCGATGTCCTGCTCGACCGCTGACTGGACAGCAGGCGAATCCGACCCCTTCTCTACGATCAGTGCCCGGGCACCCAGGTCCGCCAGGTAAAAGTCATATTCATCCTTCTTGTAGGCAGGATTGAGCGGTGCGGTCGTCGTGCATGCTGAGGCGGCGACAAAGGCGGTCGCCATCTGCGGCCCGTTTGGCAGCACGATGGCGATACGGTCATTCCTCCCGAACCCAAGGCCGTTCAGCGCCGCAGCCGTCTGTGACACGAGGGCACGGAGTCCGCGATAGGTAAGGGCCGGCCTGTCCAGACCAGCGATGGCTACATCGTCGTCTGCACCGGCCTGGAGCAGTTCGAATATCGTGGATGATGACGACATCCAGGGTCCCCTTAGGTTTTTATTATTGGCACGGCCGTGTCAGATCTGACTGGCAGCACTTTGTTCCCTCATTGTCTGGAATTGCGCTCGGTGGGTCAATTGATTCCCTTGGCGAAACCGAGACTTACGTCCGGATTTAGTGCGCCTGGCAGTCTAGCCGTCAGTGCCATCCTCCCAGCAGGAAAAGATGCCGTGCTGCATCGTCGATCGCATCGCCCTGTGTAATGAGGCGCAGGGCTCGCTGCCATCGTTGATGTAGGCATAGGACGCATCGCACTGTTGCTTGTCGACAAACGTCGTTACGAAGAAGAATTGCTGAGGGGTACCTTCGTCCGTATCCATCGGCGTATTGTCCGAGCGTCTGCCCACCGGACCCCAGGACTGCATCATCCCGACGTCGATCATGTGTTGGCAAAACGGTGTCAATGCGTTTTCAAAGTCATCAATCGACGCATCTTTAGCGAGATCAAAAAAACTCAGCATCCGAAACATGGCGACCCCCGGCGCAGCTCCTGAGCCGTGCTCCTTGCAGTTCTGAATTGAAAGTCCGAACGCGCTCTCAATGCGTGACAACTTCGTCGTCGGTGACCTCGGCCGCCGGATGTACGATGTGCGCCTGGACCATCTTTACATCCAGCGCGGTCGAAATCGCGGTGTTTTCACCGGTCGCAGGATCCGGGTGGGCGTCGGCCAGCCGTCGCAACGCCTTGTACATCGATATTCCGGATATCTGCCCGTTACTCAGGTGATGCGTCGAATCGTTACGTAGCAACTGCTTGTAATAGGTTTCCACATCGGTGTAACCGGCAAGCAAACCTTCAGCACCGGACGGAGTCAACGTCAGCTGAAACCGCGCATCGCGAAATATCTGGATCGTCGGGACACTCAGGTTCATCCACGGCATCACCATGTCGTCGACGGGGTCCGTGGTCAGTACCGAGTCCTCTATCCTGCCGGTCGTCCGCCTGACGAGGCTGGATCCCCAGCGCATATCGACGCGTTGGGATCCGCCAGGCATCGCATTCAGACCGGTCGCATCCGTCAACAACCGGTCGAGCCCGCGATAAATGGTCACGATGACTTCATCGTCGTTGGTCAGATCATCGACGCCAGTCAGCTCAATCATCATGCGATTGTATCGTTCGTCGGTGATCGCCTTGTTCTGGAAGATCACTTCAACACCGTCGGGACCGCGAAAACCTATGATGCAGCCCACGGCGCGATAGACTTCATTGTCGATACCGGGCGTGCCATCCGGGTGTGTGAAGTCGTTGGGTCCTGATTCGCCGTCGAGATTCAGCCCCCACGACAGCTCACCCTCGACTTCGTAGAACGGCAGGGAATTCGGGTTTGTGCCGGGATGCCAGGTCTCTATCTCCTGGCGAAGCTGTGTCTCCTCCACGGTCATAGATTCATGATCGGGGAACAGGACGGCAAACTCCTCGCGAGGTCCATCATTGAATCCCTGCGGACATTCCTCACGCCCGTCCGGCGTCTGGTAAACCGCCCAGAACAGGTCCGTCATCACGTAACCAATCCT
>CAZVWF010000173.1:0-2774 GCA_964630795.1 uncultured Woeseia sp.
CTAATTTGTACACGGCCAGCGTGATGAGAATGGTTGTTGTCGTCTCGTTGATAGGTTTGCGCTGTCGATCGCCTGCCTTCCGGGCGCGATCGCTCATTTGTTATAGTGATATGACAAATCTACACGGGGCCGACGACGATGGCCATACAGAACAAGAGGCAATGCTGATCTGTGTCCGGGGAACTCGACGAAAACTATAAATCGGCCTTCGATGGCCGACTGGGGTTTGGCAATTCCTCGGCGTTGATTCTTGTCGATTTCGTGCAGGCCTACTTCGACGAAAATTGTCCGCTGTATGCTGGCGTCGACGATGCCCTGGCCTCGGCGCTGCGGGTGCTTGACGCGGCGCGGAAGGCGGGCTTGCCTGTCGTCTATACCCATGTCGTTTATGAAGAGGGTGGCAAAGACGGCGGCGTGTTCTACAGGAAGGCGCCGGTGCTCGAGAACTTCGTCGTTGGTAATCCGATGGGCGCCTGGGCGGAGGGTCTTTCTCCTGCGGATGGCGAGATTATCGTTTCCAAGCAGTATCCGAGCGCGTTTTTCGGGACGTCGCTTGCGGAAGATCTGCATGGGCTTGGTGTCGACACGGCAATCATCACAGGTCTCACCACCAGCGGTTGCGTCCGGGCAACATGCGTTGACGCAATGTGTCACGGCTTCAATCCGATCGTGGTTGCTGATGCCTGCGGTGACCGCCACCAGTCTCCGCATGAGGCCAACCTGTTCGACATGAATGCAAAGTATGCGGATGTGATTGGAGAAGCCGAAGCAATCAAGCACCTGGAGAACTTGGTCGGATGAGTTGCGCGCGTGTAAACATTGTGGAGGTGGGTCCGCGTGACGGCTTGCAGAGTGAGCCCGAGACCCTGTCGACCGGGAACAAGAGGAAGTTCGTCGAGCTTGCAATCGAGGCTGGCATTCGCAGGCTTGAGGTTGCCAGCTTTGTTCATCCGAAGCGCGTGCCGCAGATGGCTGATGCCGAAGCATTGATCGACGTACTGCCGGAACGAGATGACGTGTCCTACATCGGCCTGGTCATGAACGAACGTGGTCTCGATCGGGCGCTCGACACAAGCGTTCACGAGGTTGGCATGGTGATCGTTGCCACCGATTCCTATAACCGGAAGAACCAGGGTGTTCCCACGGCGGAGTCTGTTGAGGCGTGGTTGGCCATAGCGAATCGGGCGAAGGGCAACGGCAGGCGTGCGAATGTCATGATTTCATCGGCCTTCGGCTGCCCCTATGAGGGCGAGGTGTCGGTCTCGCGCGTTGTCGACATCGCAAAACGCGTTGTCGAGGTGGGGCCTGCAGAACTGGGGATCGCCGACAGCATCGGTGTTGCCGTGCCTTCCCAGGTAAGCGAACTGGTTGCCGCGTTGCGGGATGCGCTCGGTGATGAACTGCCGTTTCGTATTCACCTGCACAACACTCGCAATACCGGGCTCGCGAATGCACAGGCCGCAGTGGATGCTGGTGTGACGTCCATAGACGCCAGTATTGGCGGCATTGGCGGGTGCCCGTTCGCACCGGCCGCAACCGGCAATATCCCGACGGACGACCTTGTGTACATGCTGTCACGCTCGGGAATCGATACCGGTGTCTCCCTGGATGGTGTGGTAGCCGCAAGTCGCTGGCTGGAAGCAGAGCTTGGACGAACCGTACCTGCAATGTTGCCCAAAGCCGGTGGTTTTCCACCGGCCGCCTGATAAGAGGATCCAGTTAATTGACGCACTCCCGCTGGCAACAGGCGGTCGCCGAGATCGGTAACCGCATTCCCGCGCCGGTGATCCTCACCTTGGCCCTGATCATTCTTCAGGTTAGCTCCGGGTTGGCCAAGACGATCATGACGCCGGGGAATGCCGTCGGCCTGGCGTTCGTGCGGCTCAGCATGGGTACGGCATTGCTGTGGGTCGTCCTGCGCCCGCCGGTTAAAACCTATACGCGGGAGCAGTGGATCGATGCGGCGCTGCTCGGCGTGGTGGTTTCCGCTTTCACCTATCTCGCATACGCATCGATTACGCTGATGCCGCTGGGTCTCGCTATTACGGTGGGATTTCTCGGGCCCCTGACGGTCAGCCTTCTGAGCACGCGACGCGCAGTGGATTTTCTGTGGCCGATTCTTGGGTTTGCCGGTGTTTATCTCCTGGCTCCATCGACGAATAATTCCGATGTGACCTGGCAGGCCATTGGCGTTGCGCTAGCCTATGCGTTGACGTGGGCGTTCTATATTCTTGCATCGGCGCGGGCAGGGAAGTCGATGCGTGGCCTGGACGGCTTTACCGTCGCCAGCGCATTCGGCGCACTGATCCTGATGCCATTTGGCATTGGCGAGGCGGCCTATTTCGTTGGCTCTTCCGGGATGCTCATGATGACTACCATCGTGACCTTGCTGATCACGATTCCACTTGGCATGGAATTCCTGGTTCTGAAGCGCATGGAACCCCGCGTCTTCGGTGTACTACTCAGCCTTGAGCCGGCAATTGCAGCAGTCATCGGCATCCTGTTACTTGGTGAATTCCTGTCACCGGGCAGTTGGGCTGCGGTCGCGTTGGTGACAGCTGCGTCAGTCGGTGTGACTTTTGGCCGGAGAGATGCGGCGAAACCCTCCAGCGAAACGTAGTCACTTGATTCCTGTTCAGCACGTCACCGGCATCCGTCGACAAGGCGGGCGATGCACGCGTTTTTGAAAAGCGCTAGGTCCCGAGGAACCTGAGCAACGCCCTGTTCAGAACCTCGGGCGCTTCTTCATGCGGGTTGTGACCGACGTTCGGAAT
>CAZVWF010000174.1:0-2716 GCA_964630795.1 uncultured Woeseia sp.
AGGTCGCGAAGCGACTATCCCTCTCCCCCAGCCAAATTAAAAAGACTCCGAAAGGAGTCTTTTTGTTTTGGGTCGGGGAGGTGTGGATGAGAACCCCATGTTCGACTCGCGCGGTCGCGCAGCTACCAGCGAGGTCGCGAAGCGACTATCCCTCTCCCCCAGCCAAATTAAAAAGACTCCGAAAGGGGTCTTTTTTTGGGACCGTGCAGGGACTATCCATCCCTGTTTCCGTTCGTTTGAAAAATCGATTGATTTACGGGTCTTGTCACGAAGCAAGCCGCAATATCGGACGGGAGCGACACTATTCCGGAATGGGCGCCTGTTTTCAGTTTGGCTGTGTTTACTCGATTAGCTGGAACGTGCGATTGAATTAAACGCAGAACGCGTTTATTTGCCCATCACGCTCACGCCTGTATCGCTCGCCACAATCAGCACATCCGCCGGGCGATGCGCGAATATTCCTACTGTCACGACACCGGGAATCTGGTTGATCCGCGATTCCATTTCCAGCGGGTTGGTGATCTGCAGATTGCGGACGTCCAGGATGTGATTGCCATTGTCCGTCACGAAACCTTCGCGCCATATCGGCTGGCCGCCCATTTTGACCATCTTGCGGGCAACGAAGGACTGGGCCATAGGGATTACCTCGACAGGCAGTGGAAATCCGCCGAGCATCCCGACCTGTTTACTGTCGTCGATAATGCAGACAAATTTGCGGCTGGCACCGGCGACGATTTTTTCCCGGGTCAGCGCGCCACCACCGCCCTTGATCAGGTGCATGTGCTTGGTAGCCTCGTCAGCGCCGTCGATATAGACGTCGATATCGCCGGTGGCATTGAGGGTGGAAACCTCTATGCCCAGGTTTTCCATGCGCTCGGTCGATTGACGTGAACTCGATACGACGGCTTCGATGCGATCCATGATGGAGGGCATCAGATCGATGAATTCATTAACTGTCGAGCCGGTTCCTACGCCGACGACAGCACTTGACCGTACGTAGTCGAGAGAGGCCTTGGCGGCGAGTAGTTTTTTCTCTTGCTGGTCCATCTTCCGGGGTGGTAATTGATCCGGAGCAACAGCTTAGCAGAAATGTGGTGAGCTGCGTTCGGCGGTTTGGTAAAGGCGGGCCGTAAAACGAAACATGCCCGCCGAGGCGGGCATGTTTCTTACGTCCTGGAAGAAGGCCAACTTCTTCCTGCTTTACAGCTAAAGACTATTTGCGACGACGAGACGCTTTCCGCTTCGTCTTACGCTTGGCTTTGCGCTTGGCCTTTTTCTTGGTCTTGCGCTTCGCTTTGCGTTTCGCTTTCTTTTTGGCTTTGCGCTTGGCTTTCTTCTTCGCCTTACGTTTTGCCTTCTTTTTTACCTTACGCTTGGTTTTCTTTTTGGCCTTACGCTTTGCAGCTTTCTTCTTGGCCTTCTTCTTGGTTTTCCGTTTCGCTACTTTCTTCTTGGCTTTACGCTTAGTAGCTTTCTTCTTGGTCTTGCGCTTGGCGACTTTCTTCTTCGCCTTGCGCTTGGCGACCTTCCGTTTTGATGCTTTTTTCCTTGTTACCTTTCGCTTCTTGGCGACTTTGCGCTTCGAAGCTTTCCTTCGTGACTTCTTCTTGGTAGCCATGATTTTCTCCGTGTCGGGTACCCCGGGCTGAGTATATACAACGGTCTTGAAAAATCCAGCAAGGAACGTAAAGCCATTAACACGCCTGATGTGGTTAAAAATCGACGCAAATTGGCGATAAAAATTTGCTCGTTTGTCACAATAGACGGGACGACGAAATCAGTGAAGACTCTTGCATGAATTTCGTTGCGAACATCGCGACAGAAATTGGCGGCCTGTGAAATCGGTACGATTCCTTTTGACCGGGTTGGGTGTCAGACGGCAGTGTAGAAAAGATTTCAAGTATGGTCGACAGTTCCTGCGTGGAAACCGCGATCAATTAGTCTGTTACTGCGCAGAAAAGCGCTATATCCCATGGGTTTGGCGGTATTTCCTCCACTTTCTGACAGGCGAATGCGAGTCCGATAATTTTTGGGCGTGTCCATGCATGACGATGTCTGAGGAAAGAGAATGTGCGATCGAAATAGCCGCCTCCCATACCGACACGATTATTATTGTCGTCAAATGCGACGAGCGGAGCGAGTACGACATCGAGCATGCGCGCGCTGACTATTTCGCCGTCATTTGGCTCGAACAGACCGAATCGATTTCGTCGCAATTCGGTTTCGGTAGTGATTTCCTGGAATTGCATGTGCGAATTTTTGCCGATGACTGGGACAAAAACGCGTTTTTTCATTGCCCATGCGCGCGCAATTATTTCCCAGGTGTTCACTTCATCAGCGCTCGAGAGATAGCACGCTATGTATTCGGCGCGCCGGAACCAGGAAGCCGAGATGACTTTTTCGCGGATGAGTCCTGACCGAATGTCGCGTTCCTCGTCAGAGAGTGCCGCGCGTGCATTGCGAGCAGCCTGTCGAATTTCTTTTTGCGATTGACTCACGCGACTGGACTCTTTTGATCGTTCGTGCGGACACACAGCAAAGGAAGGGCGCCTCCCGCCTGTGCCGTTACCGGCCGTCGCTCTCGAACCGGAGCAACAGGTGGGGTCAGTCGTGGTAACAACAGGCTCTCCACTTAATGTGGTCCTGCACAAATGCTACCGACAGTACACGACCCCGAGGTAAAGATTTAGGGTCGAAAGGTATCCAGGCCAGTATC
>CAZVWF010000175.1:0-2706 GCA_964630795.1 uncultured Woeseia sp.
CTCATTCTTCACATTTCTGCCCTTCACGCTCAACGACATGCCTAAATTCAAAATCCCAGGTGTTGCCAGTCCGTGCCCACATGTCCTGTGCGAATGGATTTCTACAGATATTGCTCCTGATGATTCTCTGGTACCTGCCCCATTCCCGCTCGTCCAACGCATCGTTCCTGTACAGGAAATAGGCGTGCTCAAATATTCGAAAATTCAAGCTTTGTTGACGAAGAAGCTGAGATTTTTCCAGATCAGTAAGCGCAACCCGTTGTTCTGACTTACTGAGCGCTTCGGCAACGACCTGGGGGTCGATAGCGGTTTCGTAGAATTTGAGATCCTGTTCTGAAAGCACCTGCCTGGAACTGACCTGGAGAATTCGATTGCTTTCACGTAACTCGAGCGCGACATAAACGAGAGAGACAACGATGGCGAACGCACCGACTATCTCTGCAATTCGAGCCCAGTTTTCAAGATTCCGATAAGCCATATAGAGATACCTGGCTATAGTTTGTGTGCGACCCCAACCGGACCAGGGACTTTAGCGAACTCTCAGGGCATTGTAGCTCAGCAGTCAGTTTCATGGTTAAAGCAGACGGTCGCCATTATTGTCCGGGCGCTATCTTTGTAACCCGGCGTCATGCACGACCTGGCCGTTAAAGATGGTTTTCAGGACTTGGGTTTCGCTGATATCGGTCGGGTCTATATCGAAAAGATTCTGATCAAGCACGATGAAATCCGCAAACTTTCCCGGTTCCAGAGAACCGGAGGATTGTTCCATTCGAAGCTGGAATGCAGCATTGATCGTGTAGGCATCGATTACCTGCTCGAGGGTCAGCGCCTCAGTAATATCAAGCACACCAGGGTTTTCATTAGAGGGGTCCGTTCGAGCAATCGCGACCTCAATGCCATCGAAGGGGTTCAGGCTCGTATAGAACCAGTCACTACTACCTGTGAGCCTCCCGCCTGAATCGGCAATACTGCGGAATAAGTACATCGTATCGTGTGCTCGCCCCTTCCCAAGCTTCTTTTCCATGAATGCCATGTATTCATAAGAGCCATCAACAGGGCCAAAGGCGGATGGGTATGCCCATACGGGCGACACGTTAGCTGTAACATCCAGCGACAAAAAACGGGGCACATCGTCCGGGTGGACATGGACAAGATGGGCCAGCGTTAAGCGCTGATCTCCATTAACCTGCCGCACTTCTTCTATGACGTTGAGCGCCAGGCGGGCGGCACCATCACCGATGACATGAATATGCGCATCCAGTCCGTGGTTCGCCAGTTCGGTAACGATGGCGGTCAACTGCTCACGTGAGAAATAAGGTGTGCCATAACCTCCTATATCGGGATATGGCTCTGTGAGATATGCCATGTGATCTTCGACGTTACCGTCAAGAAAAATCTTGGCGGTTGTCAACTGCACCTGCCCGGAGGTATAGGTGCGCTTGTGATCATAAAGCTCCTGCACACGTCCCGGATCATTGCCAGGACTTATCAACCAGCCAATTGATGCCCGCGCGGTCATTTGACCATCAGCGTCTAAATCTCGATAAGCTTTAAGTGCAGCCTCTGACCTGATTAAAGCATCGAAATACGAGGTGATACCGAAGGCATTCATGCGTTTGAGTGCTGCCTCAAGTTCACCGCGACGATCCCGCATCGCGTTAATGTGTTCGAACAACGGATGATAGGCCGAGTCAATCAGAACGCCAGTTAACTCGCCTGTCTCCGCATGGCGAACCAATTCTCCTCCCGGTGGATTGGGTGTGTCCGTCGTATATCCCACCCAGTCGAGAGCGGCGGTGTTCACCCACATGGCATGCGAATCCCAGCGGAGCATTGCGACTGGACGATCAGGAATAATAGCGTCGAGAAATTCCCGGGTCGGATTAAAGCCGTCAAAGGAATTGAGGTCGTACCGGTAGCCCACGACCCAACCATCCGACGATTCACTCGCACACTGTCGTATTGTCTCGATAAGCGCGGCCTCATCGTCGGCATAGGCCTGGCACAGCCGGTGGTTGTACCACTCGCCACGATCCGGGTGAACATGGGCGTCGTGGATACCTGGCATGACCATGCGCCCCTCAACGTCCATAATCTCCGTTTCAGGGCCAACCCATTGTTCGGCGCCATTCTGCGAGCCGACGTAGACAATGAGGTTGCCGCGAACTGCCATAGCCTCAGCCCAGGGTTGCTCATTATTTACGGTATATATCCGCGCATTGGAGACAACAAGATCGGCCGGTTCACGAGCACAGCCAAATAAAAATGTAACCAGTAGAAACGGTATCAGCCAAATATAACGTCGAAGGTTCATGACAATGGGCCCAAGGTATCAGGTCAATGTTGACCAGGTAGTAAACACACAACCGGGAACCAGGGAGTCGTTGTAGCTCGCTATCCACAAGGTCGGTAGTGGTGCTTCCATGAATTCCGGACACTGAACCCGTCGGGATTGGAGGCGGTTCATATATTGCCTATCGGCGATTCAGACTACTTACAGCGCGGTGGATTCGCAATGGCGACTCATTACCCTATCGGATGGTCCCGAGAATACCGGGCGGTCTGCCTGAGGTGATTACGACCACCGTCACGACAAAAGGCCGTCCTTTGGACAGCCTTTTATTTAATTTGGAGCGGGCGAACGGGTTCGAACCGTCGACCTCAACCTTGGCAAGGTTGCGCTCTACCAACTGAGCTACGCCCGCA
>CAZVWF010000176.1:0-2702 GCA_964630795.1 uncultured Woeseia sp.
GCCCATTACCTTTACGGTTCCTGGTGTGCCCGTATCCACCAACCATTTCTTGATCGCAATGGCCGCACCGATGGAACCCGCTGCGAACAGGTTGTGGCCGCAGGCGTGTCCCGCCGCCTTGCCATCGATCGGCAATCGCGCGGGTATCGCGTCCTGGTTGATGCCCGGCAAGGCGTCGAATTCGGCCAGTATTGCGATGACCGGTCCACCGTCGCCGTAGCGGGCGACGAACGCCGTCGGGATACTGGCGACGCCAGCCTCAATACTAAAGCCCTCGGCGGCGAGTGACTGCTGCAGCAGCGCCGTGCTTTGCGTTTCCTGGTAGCCGACCTCCGCATATTCCCAGATCGTTCTCGCTATCTCGGCCGTCTCCTCGTAGCGTCCATCGATAAAATCGAGTAACGAATCGCTCGCCTGCGCCGCAACGTCCTGTGCCGACGCTGCCAGAAGCACGATGAATGCGCCAATCAAAGTCATCCGCATGATATTCCCCTGTTTGTTTCACTTACTTGGTAAATCAGTCAGTGTCGGAAGTAAAGTCTGCTAAGCTCGCCGGAATCAAAATCGCAGGAGTTTCCAATAATGCACAAAGCGGCGGCTACATTGATCAGCTTGTCGACATTACTTGCGTTTCCCGCCCTCGGGCAGCACCGGAGCGCCGATGAATCATTCACGATGGCATTGACGGGTGACTCGATCATCAATCGGAGCCTGTCGGTCTACGACGAACCACAGTACCTCGAAATGATCGAGATTTTGCGCGACGCCGACGTCGCCATCACCAACCTGGAAACCGTGTTACATAACTTTGAGCCATACCCGATGGCGGAAAGTGGCGGCACATGGATGCGATCGGATCCGAAAATGGCCGAAGAACTTGCCTGGGCCGGCATCGACATGGTGGCAAGGGCCAACAACCATACCGGTGACTACGGCACACTCGGCCTGGAACTGACGACGAAGTACGTGGAACAGGCGGGACTCGTCGACGCTGGCGTCGGCATGAGCCTGGCTGAAGCCAGGGAAGCACGATTCCTGGAAACGTCCAAAGCCAGGGTCGCGCTGATCTCACTCTCATCGAGTTTCGCCAATCACATGCGCGCCGGGCGATCCCGCGACGATGTGCCCGCACGACCGGGTCTCAACCCGCTGCGCCTGAAAACCACTTACGTGCTTCCCGAGGATTCCTACGAGAATATCCGCAGTGCGGCAGATTCGCTGGGTCAGTTCACCGATCTCGACGGACAGCCCCGGGGCACCGACGAAGAGAAGCCCGGGCAAATGAATGTGCTTGGGAGAAATTTTGCCGTTGGCGAAGCCCCCCGCGTTCTTCGTGAACCTAATGAAGATGACGTCGCCGAAATCATGGCCGTCATCAATAACGCGAGTCGTTTGGCCGACTTTACGATTGTCACGATTCATTCACACCAGAATGGCGGTCGCCGGGAACTGCCGGACGACTTTTTGCCGGTGTTTGCGAGGGCCGCTATAGAAGCCGGCGCTGATGTGTTCTTCGGGCATGGGCCACACATCCTCCAGGGCATCGAGATTTACCAGGGGAAACCCATTTTTTACAGCCTCGGTAATTTCATCTTCCAGAACGAGACCTTGCTGCGGCTGCCGTCTGACAATTACGAACGCTACGATCTTGGCGAGCGATCACACGTCGCCGATTTCAATGACGCACGTTACGAAAACGACTCGACCGGCTTCCCGGCATTACAGGAGAACTGGGAAGCGATCATTGCCGTACCCACCTTCGAAAACCGGCAGCTGACCGAGCTCGCGCTTTATCCGATCGATCTCGGTTTTGGCAAGACGCGGCAGATACGCGGACGCCCGATACTGGCAGACGATGACCTGGGCCAGAAAATCATGGCGGACCTGGCTCGACTTTCCGAACCCTTCGGCACCGAATTCGAATATCGCCGGGGTGTCGGTTACGTCAAGCTCGACGATCGGGATTAGGCTGGCGGAGGCCGGTCTGTTTCGCTGATCCGGGACGATACTGCCGGGTGTGCGTCAGGGTGGCGTCGAGGGTGAAGACGCAGGAGGAGGCGGTCCGATGCCACCCATCGTGCGTAGTGGACCGGTCGCTCTCAATGCAGCTTCGCGATCATTCTCAATCTGGGCCCGGGTACGACACACCCGACGGGGGATATGCGATCCAGCCACCCGCTGCCGCTTGCAGACCACTTGATCCGGATCGATCACGGGCTCGTTGTAGGCAAGACCATCGTCCGGCGCGATATCGTTAGCCGAACAGGCCGCAAGTACAAACAACACCGTCACAGCCAGCGCTGCGTTGATCGAATACCGGGTCATAGTAATCCCTTGACGTCGACGGGGTAGCTACGCATTTTCATCCTCATGATCGTCGATTTCAATGCCGGGCACAACGGACCGGGTCGCATCCCGGTACAGGTCTGGATTGGCGGAGCCGACGACCCCTGCTGATGCAATGACAACAGGGAATACAGGTAACGTCCGCATGGACACGTCTCAAGTACCTGGGGCTTAGACAAATCCAGCGTAATTCAACGGGCCCCACGAAAATCGCGACGATGGTTGAGTTGGACATGTTACATTGGGAAAAATTCAAAAAAACCTGCCAGAGGGTCCCATGAAATACACCAGGATGGTGTTCGTTCTTGTCGCTTCTTCTTTTCTTTTGCTTGCCGGATTGACGGCCGCGCAGAACC
>CAZVWF010000177.1:0-2678 GCA_964630795.1 uncultured Woeseia sp.
AACGAGCCCGGAAACATCCTTGGCCCGGTTCGCCATGTGATCCTGCACAAGCAACAACTCAAGCAGGTCCTCTCGCGGGACGGGCATAAAAAGGCTCTTCGGCAAATGCAGACGAATCTCTTTCTTGAGATCGTCCGCTTCATGTTCGAGGCGGACAATCTCATCGCGAGATGTCTCCGCCCGGTCCCAGTCTCCGGCAACTGCTGCAGCAAAAAACTCACCCAGTTCGTGGGCCGCCTGATAGGCGATATTGATATGTTTCTCGAGTGGCATGACAGGCGATGCACCGAAAATGCTCGCGAATGTATTGGCCAATTTGGCTCCCCTGGTTCCGGTCGGCCTTTGTGCCAACCCTTGTTCCCATGTCGTCGGCAGGGCGCCGACTATTCGCGCGAAATAGTAACAAATGCGCGACGCAACACAACAGTTTCCGGCTGTAGTTGCCATGCTAGACTCTGCCCCCCGATTTACTTCGATGGACAGGAAAGAAAGTGACTTACTGGTTGATGAAATCCGAACCCAACGAATACAGCATCGATGACCTGGAGCGAGACGGTACCGAGCCCTGGGACGGTATTCGAAATTACCAGGCGAGGAACCTGATGCGGGACGACATGAACATCGGGGATGACGTGCTCTTTTATCATTCGAGCTGCAAGGTACCGGCCGTCGTTGGTCTTGCCAAGATCGCCAGCGAAGCATATCCGGATCCCACGCAATTCGATCCGAAGAACAAGCACTACGACGCGAAAAGCAAGGAAGAAGATCCGCGCTGGCTACTGGTCGACGTCGCATTCGTTCGCAAGACCAAACGGCCCATAACTTTAGCGGAACTCAAGGAACATCCTGCGCTGGCCGATTTTCGGCTGAATAAACGAGGTAACCGGCTGTCGATCTTCCCGGTCGACAAAGAACACTGGGACGTCGTGCTAAGTCTCGAGTAGTGCCGCTGGTCCGCTCCCGCAATAATCCAGCCGGCACCGCGCCCTGTGCATGATAATGAACGGCACTTCAGGGGCGAAGACCCGGGCGCTGGGGAATAATTGGAGCGTGGGACTGACCGGGCAAAAAACAGGGGCGATAGTCTACACTACGATCCTACTGCCAATCAGGGCCCGGACGGGCAAGAAATGACCACCATCCCTCTCGGACAAGTCACTGATTATCCTCAGGAATATTCCCCTGACGTACTGTTTGCCGTACCCCGGTCCGACGCTCGCCAACCACTCGGGCTGGACGGCGACCTGCCGTTTCATGGCAAGGACCTGTGGAATGCCTGGGAACTGACCTGGCTGGATGGCAGTGGCAAGCCCGTCGTCGCGACTGCAACTTTCGCGTTTGATGCTACGTCTCCCAACATCGTCGAGTCGAAGTCGCTAAAGCTCTACCTGGGATCGATGGCGATGTCGCGGTTCGCAACAAACCAGGCGCTCGTCAACACACTGCGAAAAGACCTCGCCAACTTTTCAGGTGCCGATGTTGAAGTCAGCCTGGACCGGGATACGACATCGCAAATGGCCAAGATCGACCAACTGCCCGGACAGTGTGTGGACGACTTGTTGATATCAAACAACGTCGCGCAAGTGGACTCCCAACTATTGTCGACCGGCGACGACAAAGTCTCTGAGATTTTGCACTCTCACCTGCTGCGAAGCCTGTGCCCGGTAACCGCGCAACCGGATATCGGAAGTGTGGTGATAAAGTACTTCGGACCGCGAATCGATCCGGCATCTTTCCTTGAGTATGTCGTTTCGTATCGGCAACATCAGGATTTTCACGAGGCCTGCGTTGAACGCATGTTTATCGATATCAAGGAACATTGCCAGCCCCAATCTTTGACGGTTTACGCGCGTTATACGCGACGCGGCGGTATCGATATCAATCCGTTTCGATCAGATGGACAGGATAGACCGGAGAATCTGCGTGCCTGGCGGCAGTAAGGTCGATGCGCCACAGTGAGCGAAGCTGCCCTCTTCAACGAGACACGATCACTCGGCGGCAAATCGCCCGAGCCCGGTATACCGCAGGGCGATGAAGGGGTCCATTTCAATCAGAAGCAGTCGTATTGCCAGCTTGTCCTGCAACGACATTATCCCGAGTTTGTCGGCTTACCGCTTTCCGGTGGGTGTGGAATTCCATGCGTCCCAGTTTATTTTTCTTCCCGGGAAAGCCACATTTTCAAACGGCCATGTCTCCTCCAGCCACTTGTCCACCGCGTCATATAACTTCGTATCAGGCGGGCTGCCAATCGCTGACTCTCTTGCCCACAAGTACACTTCCGCGTCATACCCGCGTTTACGCGTCGGATTAATATAAACGCAACCAATTACCCTGGTTTCATCAAGTGTCACTACGGTGTATGCAAATGAGCGTCGAATCTGAAACTCTTTCTGGTGCCACCCCAGATCAATAAGGTTCTGCTCCAGCGTCAGGCCGTCTGGCCAGCCCGAACCGGGCCAGACAGCCATTAAGTGATCGGCGCTGGACATTACCGCGTCGTAATCTTTGACAACGTCGTTGACTGTCAGCATGCGTAGCCTGAACTCGTCGGTCTCGAGCTTCTGTGGAACAATGAAATCGCCATCAACGAAGGGATGGCTTGACTGAGCATATGCCGGCGGCGAATCGAAATTTCCTGCACTGATCAGAAAAACGTAAATTGCCAGTCTGTTAACTTT
>CAZVWF010000178.1:0-2608 GCA_964630795.1 uncultured Woeseia sp.
CGGGCGCCGAGGCCGGCTGAGAACTTGTCATTGAGCGCGCGGGTAAATCGCAGGTTCACTTCGTTGCGCTCGGCGAGCTGACCGCGTCCACTGGCCGATATGCGCTGGCGATACTGCAGCAACAGCTGGGTTGTTTCCTGGCGACGCACCAGTGAGATATCGGTAATGAAGCTCGGTTTATTGGAGTCGTTGACCTGTTCCGTTTCTTCAACGCCAATCAGCGCCCGAACAGTCGTTGTTTCCGTCATGGCACGATTGAGACCGGCCGAAACGCCATACCCATTCACGTCACCGCCCAGTTGGTCAGTCTGGTAGTTGCGAGCGGTCAGGGACAGGATGCCGGTGATTCTCGCGGACATGTTTCGCTGGTAGGACAGTCGACCGCGAATGTCAGTGTAATCTACGAGGTTACCGCCTTGTTCGGGGTCGTCGTTAATGTAATCGACGTTCAGGATGCCGACATCGGCGCGCCAGCTTGATACATCAGAGAGCTGGTAAGACCAGCTTGGAACGACACGTAATTTTTCACGGCGGTCACGCGTGTTGATCAGGCTGGAATCGTCATCCTCGATTTCATCCGGATCCAGATCTGCATCTAGCTCGGCATCTGCCAGCTCCGCTGTACGGACAGACTCCCGGGAATAGTTTCCACGCAGTCCGAAAATGCTGGACTGTCCGTCCCGGCGCATACGGAAATTCAGAAATTGATCATCGGAATCACGGTCGGTATCGCTGTTATATGCACGAGTTCGTATGATTGGGTTAATTGAAAAAATACCAGTCTCTGAACGAAAAAGCGCCTCGAAATCCAGTTCGCCGATATAGCCGTCGATACTGTCTTCCTGAGCGGTAAGGTGCGACAGTCCGGCGTTGTCGTCGAAGTCCGCCGCGACACGCAGTGCGGGGTCGAATTCCCATTCCGCCTGTCCGACGCCGGGAATAAGCAATACGACCATCCAGGGCGCCAGTCTGCAAGCTACAGAGCATGGGCGTGATGACGGTTTTTCTTTTCTTGTCAGTATCATTCTGGTCACCGGGTTGTGGTTTGTGACAGCGTGGTCTCTATAAGCTTAGGGGACAATGATGACATCGCCACTTTGCAAGATAATGTTTTGTTGCAGGTTTCGACCTTTTTCCACATCACCATAGCGAAATTCGATCGCTCGCAACTGCGTGCCCGTTCGTCGCAGTACTCGAATGTCGTTGAGTTCGGCAAACGGCGTGGTGCCGCCGGCCAGGGCCAGCGCCTGTACGATGTCGATCGTCGGGTTCATCATGAATTGGCCAGGCCTCTGCACCTGACCGATCACGTAAATTCGATTGCCGCGAATTTCCTTGATTGAAACCGTGACAACCGGATCGGGTATAAATTGAGACAACCGGGCGGCGACTGCCTCCTGAATTTCACCAACGTTTCTGCCCGCCGCCTGCAACACGCCCGCAAGTGGAAACGAAATCATGCCGTCTGGCTGTACGGCCACTTCGCGTTCAAGATACTCCTCGCGCCAGACCGATACTTCCAGGAGGTCGCCCGGCTGTATGAGGTAGCTCGAGTTATCGTCGTGCCCACTCGCTGATGCATCCTGTGCAGCGCCGACGTAGGGGAACAGCAAAACGGCCCCGATGGTGAGCATGCGCTGTGCAATCCTGATCGCGGAATTTATCGATATTGTCATTGACCCGTTTTCATTATTTGTTCTGGTATCTCAAGCAACACTTGAAATGCTCTCGTAATTCCTATGTGTACAGCCTGAAAGTCCTAACTGTGTCATAAGGTTATGACCCTGTACAGGCTGGTTAGTGCCGCGTAAAGTTAGCCCCCATTTCAGCCGGGGAGGCCAACAGTCATGCCCTTGGTAAATGAGGACATTATCGGTTACCAAGTCTGCGCGGACACAAGCGCGAATGTTGTGACCTGTGTCACAGATTGGCTCCATGAAGATGTGAGAAATTGCCGCGTTTTCGCATGTCTCAACCCGCATTCCGCCGAGGTTGCCGCGGGAGATCCCGGTTTCCATAACGCGCTGATATCGGCCGATATTTTGACGCCGGACGGAATTGGGATTGTGTATGCGTCCCGATTACTCGGTGGGAGCTTGTCCGGCCGCGTAACCGGTATGGACGTTTTCGAAGGCGTGATGACCGCCATGGACCGGGCAGGGGACGGTCGTTGCTTTTTTCTGGGCTCGACCGAGGAAACGCTTTCCGCGATTCGTGACCAGGTGGCCACATGTTATCCAGGCGTGCAGGTGTGCGGCACCTATTCGCCTCCGTTCAAGTCCGATTACACCGATGCTGAAAACCAGGCGATGATCGATGCGATCAACGCATCCGGGGCCGATGTCCTCTGGGTGGGATTGACAGCGCCGAAACAGGAAAAATGGCTCGCCGCTCATCGCGAGAAACTCGATGTAAAATTTGCCGGTGCCATCGGTGCCGTTTTCGACTTCTTCGTGGGCAATGTTCGTCGTGTCAGCCCGTTCTGGGGCAGGCTCGGCTTCGAATGGTTGCCGCGCCTCCTGCAGCAACCGGGGCGACTTTGGCGCAGAACTTTTGTATCGGCACCAAAATTTGTCATTCGTACAATTCGGTACCGTTATCGGAAACC
>CAZVWF010000179.1:0-2553 GCA_964630795.1 uncultured Woeseia sp.
TGCGCAGATCTCTCTTGGTATGTGCCTCTACAACGAGAAAGAGTACCAGGACGCGATCGCTGCGTTCCGCGAAGCAGGCAAAACCCGGCGTTCGGCGCGAATCTCACGTCAGTGGATCAGCGTCATCGAAAGCGATATAGAACGTAACCGCCAGATTCGGCTCGCTGAGAACGCGGCACGCCGTCAGCTCGAAGAACTCGCTCAGCGTCGCCGGAGGGTAGAGCGCACTTAGTACCAGGCTGACATAGACTCAAAGAGGGCCGGACGAATGTCCGGCTTTTTTTGAGGAAAAATCCTTTAGACATTACCAATGACTCTCGTTGACCGGGGACGTTGACTGTCCTTACTATCCGTGCTCGGTTTGCGGCCAGGAAGCAAGAATGCCAAAGATTACGTTTGTAACGCCCGATGGTGAACGTCACAAAGTCGACGTCGACAACGGATATTCCGTCATGGAAGCGGCGATCAATAACAATATTGACGGTATCGTAGCGGAGTGCGGTGGCGCCTGTGCATGCGCAACCTGTCACGGCTATATCGATGAGGCCTGGACGGCAAAAATGCCGGAAATGGATGATATGGAAGACAGCATGTTGGACGCGGCATACGAGCGGCGGGACAACAGCAGGCTCACCTGCCAGCTCGAAGTGAACGAAGAGTGGGACGGCCTGGTCGTGCATGTCGCAGAAAACGAATATTGACCCGGGACGCCCAATGACGATCGAGGTCGGATCCACCTTGCCAGCCGGGGAATTTGGTGTCATGACACCCGATGGTCCTGGTTCGATTACAACGGAAGCATTGTTTGGCGGCCGGAAAGTCGTCGTCTTCTCAGTGCCCGGCGCATTTACGCCCACCTGCTCCAGGGCACACCTGCCGGGTTTTGTGCGTAATGCCGATGATCTCAAGGCGAAGGGGGTCGATGCGATCGCCTGTCTGTCCGTCAACGACAGCTGGGTCATGGATGCCTGGGGGCGGGAACAGGGTGTCGGCGATCAGGTCATGATGCTGGCGGACGGCAGTGCAACCTACACAAAAGCGCTCGGCCTGTCGCTCGACCTCTCCGCGGGGGGCATGGGTATCCGCGGGCAGCGATTCGCCATGATCGTTGACGATGGCGTCGTCAGCCACCTGGCCATCGAGGCGCCCCGTGAGTTCGCTGTCAGCAGTGCCGAAGCGATGCTGGGGGTTCTCTAACGAGCGAGCGGCCGGTAACCTCGCCGCCAGCGTTAGCTCAGCGTCGCTTTCAATTCCGGGACGACATCGAACAGGTCACCCACCAGGCCTATGTCGGCCACCTCGAAGATAGGTGCTTCCGGGTCCTTGTTAATGGCAACAATCGTCCCCGCGTCCTTAATGCCTGTCAGGTGCTGAATCGCGCCGGAGATGCCGATAGCCATATAGAGGTCCGGTGCAATAATTTTTCCGGTCTGGCCGACCTGCATCTCGTTCGGCGCATATCCGGCGTCCACAGCCGCTCTGGAGGCGCCTACGCCGGCGCCCATCGCGTCCGCGAGCTCGTAGATAATGTTGAAATCTTCTTCGCTACTCAGCGCGCGTCCACCGGATACTACCAGCGGTGCCGTTTGCAGGTCGGGGCGATCGGATTCACCCGCCAGCACCTCGACAAAACGAGTGTGTTCAGGGATTTCCGCATCGGGTGAGGCCGATTCAATGGTTGCACTGCCGCCGCTGGATACGGCCTTGTAGGAAGCGATTCTGACAGTCGCGATGACCGGCTTGTCCTCTGGCATTTCGACTGTAACAACTGCATTGCCCGCGTATATCGGACGCTTGAAGCGGTGACTGCCGAGGACTTCCATAATGTCACTCAACTGATTGACGCCCATCAGGGCTGCGACACGAGGCATCAGATCCTTGCCGAATGTCGTTGATGGACCCAATACGTGCGAATAGCCATCCGCGAGGGCAACAATCTGCGGCGCGATTACGGCGGCAAGTGCGTGGGTATTGGCACTGTTGTCGATCCGAATAACCCTGTCGACCGAGGCCAGTGCGGCGACCTCACTGGCGATTGCCTCGCCGTTTTCTGCAAATACGGCGATGTCGATACTCGCGTCTGCGATTTCGGCCGCACAAGCCACACACTTGGCCGTGCTCGGGTTGACGATGCCGTCGCTGTGTTCAGCAATGATCAATATTTTTGCCATCAGAGCAGCCCCTTGTCTTTCAGTGCAGCAACCAGTCCGGATACGTCTTCAACCATGACCCCTTTTTCTCTTTCTGCGGGCGGTTCGAAGTTGACCGCGCTGACGGTCGATTCGGATTCAACGCCCAGGTCTGCCATCGCGATTTCATCGAGCGGCTTCTTCTTCGCCTTCATGATGTCGGGCAGCTTCACATAGCGTGGCTCATTCAGGCGCAGGTCACAGGTGACGACCGCCGGCATGTCTACCTCGATTACCTCGAGCCCGGCGTCGACTTCCCGCGTCACCTTCGCGCTGTCGCCGGAAAATTCGATCTCGGAGGCAAAGGTGGCCTGTGGGCGGCCCCAGAGCGCAGCCAGCATCTGGCCCGTCTGATTGTTGTCAT